>DAOWEJ010000122.1 GCA_030638575.1 Deltaproteobacteria bacterium
AAAAAGCAAAATTTTTTTGAACATCGAACATTGAACTCGCCAGGCGAGCAAGCACTTGTCCGCCTGGCGGATCGAATGATGAAATCGGTGAGTTTATACTGAGGGACCGAAGTGCTCTTCCGGTTTATAAATTGGTAGAATACCTTATTCAAAATTCGACGTTGGACGTTCGATGTTCATAGCTCTTAGGGCAAAGCTACAAATCCCGATTTATCGGAGTTACGGGTTTCGCGTTACGGGTTTTAATAGGATGGTTTCCTTTTTTATAACTCGTAACACGCAACTCGTAACTCGTAACATCATCTTTTAACGCAAAAACAGCATGCTGGCTGAAATCGACTACAAATTGTCGATATTATACCGCTAAGCGCCTATATGAAATCTTTAGGAAAATGGTCAATAAATAACCGTGTTACCGTCAACCTTGTAATGATTTTTATCATTGCAGCAGGGGCTATTACGGTATCGAATATGCGCAGGGAACTGTTTCCCCAGTTTGCTCTCGACTTTATAAATGTAACTGTGCCTTATCCCGGGGCGAGCCCTGAAGAAATAGAAGAAGGGATATGTGTCAAGATCGAAGAAAAAATAAAAGGAATTGAAGGGATATCCCGGACTTTTTCCGCTGCCAATGAAGGTTCAGGTTCAGTTACGGTTGAACTTGAATCGAGTGCTGATACCAAGAGTGTACTGGACGATATAAAGAAAGAAGTAGATCGTATTGATACTTTCCCCGAAGAATCTGAAAAACCGATTGTAACGGAAATAGTTAAACGTGATCCAACAGTTTCTGTAGCAGTATATGGAGATGTTCCCGAAAGGCTCCTGCGTGAAGTTGCTGAAAAAATCAGGGACGATCTTATCGATACTAAGTCCATCTCTCTGGTGGACTTAATCGGTGTCAGGGAATATGAGATATCTGTTGAAGTATCGGAAGAGAATCTCAGGAGATACTCCATTTCATTTGATCACGTTGTAAGGGCCATAAAATCCGGCAGTATTGATCTTCCGGGCGGAGCCATTAAAACATTTCAGGGGGAAATACTGGTCAGGTCTAAGGGTCAACTTTATACGGGTCACGAATTTGAGAATCTCCCTCTTATTACACAACCTGACGGAACAGTCGTACGTCTCGGGCAGGTTGCAAAAATCATCGATGGCTTTGAAGATGTCGATATTAAAACAAGGTTCAACGGCAAGTCTGCCGCACTTGTCCAGGTGAACAGAACAAGCCAGGAAGATGTTATTGAAATAGCCAGGACAGTCAGGGAATATGTTAAGGGGCAAAAAAAGAAAGTACCGGATGGAATTAATCTGGCCATATGGTTGGATCTTTCCATAATGGTTCAAGACAGGATTGACCTGCTCCTTCGAAACGGGATTCAGGGAATTACACTGGTTTTTATAATCCTGGCTCTGTTCTTAAACCTTCGCCTGGCGTTCTGGGTCGCTGTCGGAATACCAATCTCCTTTATGGGTGCTTTTCTGGTTCTCGATTCTTTGGGTGAAACAATCAACATGATATCTCTTTTTGCTTTTATCATGACCCTTGGGATACTTGTTGATGATGCCATTATTGTCGGGGAAAACATATATAGGCATCATAGGAAAGGAAAACCACCCTCTATGGCTGTAATTGACGGCCTTAAGGAAGTAGGCGGACCTGTTGTTATGGCCATAGCGACAACTGTTGTTGCATTTACTCCCCTCATGTTTATTTCAGGTATTATGGGGAAGTTTATTGCCGTGATGCCCATGGCTGTTATTGCAATTCTAATCGTTTCTCTTGGTGAGGCGCTGATAATACTTCCTGCGCATTTAGACCGCGCCCTGACCAGGTCCCAGTTTGATAAAAGCAGTTTTATTGCCTGGCACGAACGGGTAAGAGGGAAAGTTGAGCAAGGACTTAACCGTGTTATTGAGAAGTACTATGAGCCGGCCATAGAGTATGTTGTTAAAAACAGATATTTTACTTTTTCCATCGGTCTCGGGGTTTTAATCATAAGCCTCGGCATTGTTAAGGGAGGGTATGTTCCCTTTGTATTTATGCCAAAAGGTGAAAGTGACTGGATAATAGCAGAAGTCGGCTATCCCCTGGGGACGCCGTATAACGTCACTGAAAAGACGATTGAACACCTTGAAAAAAAGGCATTTGAACTTAATACGGTTTTCAATGATGTATCTAAAAAAAACGGCAACCTGGTCGTGAATACATTTTCGCTTGTTGGTATCATCCCGAGGCGAGACTGGAAACCGATGGAACTTGGCGGTCATGTCGGAGAAGTATGGATAGAGCTGGTTAATTCGGAAAAGCGCCCGTCCCTTTCAGTAAATACTATTTTAAACAAATGGCGCAGCCTGTCAGGAGAGGTGCCCGGCATAGACGAGCTTACATTTTCAACTATAGGAGGAGGGCCTGCAGGGAATCCAATAGAAATCCAGCTTGCAGGGAGAGACTTTAAGCAGCTCAGGCTGGCTGCAGACGAATTGAAGGCAGAGATTAAAACCTATCCCGGAACTCTTGATATTGCCGATAATTTCAAACCGGGCAAGGAAGAAAAAAAAGTTCGTGTAAAGGAAGGCGCAAGGTCTTTAGGCATAACCATGGGTGACATTGCAAGGCAGCTTCGCCAGGCCTTTTATGGTGAAGAGGCTCTTCGAATTCAAAGGGACAGGGATGACATCAAGGTTATGGTAAGGTATGCTGAGAAAGACCGGCAGAGCTTATCTGGAATAGAGGAGATACGAATCAGAACAGCGGACGGGATGGAGATTCCTATTGAAGAAGTTGCCGCAATAGCCGACGGCAGGGCTTATGCCGTGATCAACAGGGTAAACAGGAAACGAGTAATTACCGTAATATCAGATATCGATGAAGCCAGGGCAAATGCAAGCAAGATTGTATCAGAGCTTAATAAGGATTTTCTTCCGGGGCTTGTGGAACGTTACCCGGGTTTAAAATACGATCTGGAAGGGCAGGAGAAAAGGACCAGGGAATCCCTCGACAGTTTAAAAAGAGGATTTACCTTAGCACTCATGGTGATTTTTCTACTTCTCGCAAGCCAGTTTCGTTCCTACATTCAGCCTGTTATCGTCATGATGGCGATTCCCTTTGGCCTGATAGGGGCGATTTTCGGTCATCTTGTTATGGGAATGCAGCTTACGATGATAAGCCTTTTCGGGATTGTGGCTCTTTCAGGCATAGTAGTCAATGATTCCCTGATTCTGATCGATTTTATTAACAGGGCCGGCCGAAACGGCATGGAAATCAACATGGCTGTTGTTGAATCCGGGAAGGTCAGATTCAGGCCGGTAATACTTACATCAATAACGACTATCGCAGGACTTCTTCCGCTTCTTCTTGAGCGAAGTTTCCAGGCTCAATTTCTTATTCCCATGGCGATAAGTATCAGTTTCGGACTGCTTGTCGCCACCCTGCTGACACTGCTATATGTTCCGGCCCTTTATTTGATAGTAATGGATATAAAAAATCTGTTTGGTGCACGGTTTCACGGGAAAGAGAGCGGAAAACAGGTGTCGGAACAAGGAAAATAATCTAGTTTCAAAGGTTATTCTATTACCGCCCATTCGCGCCGCTCATTCGAGGCGCAGAGCACGCAGAGGGTTTCATCTTATTTCTTTTCGCTGAGAGGGGCGAAAAGAAATCAACACATGCCCTTCGGGCAGATCCTGTTAAATTCGATTAACTAAGGTATTCAGACATGTGGGGCAACGTAATATTATAGCTTCTTATAATACTCATTAAATGAAGCGAAGCTTATGAGTTTTTTTGTTTACCGCCCTCTCCGCGGTAAATAAAAAATTAAATTATCTCTGCGTTCTTTGCGGCTTTGCGGTGAATAATTATTAATTGCTGGTTTAAAACTACCTGTAACCCGCATTAAACCTATTCAGTTTTAAGTATTATCCTTGCATCCACTATACTCAGACCCTTTTCATGGACAATAACAGGATTTAAATCCATCTCTTCTATTTCGGGATAGGCTTCAATTATTTCAGAACAAAGAAGGAGTAATTTTCTAAGGGCCTTTTTATCACATGAAGGCCTCCCTCTGACTCCGTCAAGAATAGGATATGATTTTGTCTCTTCTATCATCTTTTTGGCGGCTGTAGGTGAGATGGGAAGCACCCGGAAAGAGACATCTTTTAAAATTTCCACCATTACCCCTCCAAGACCATACATGATTATAGGGCCGAACTGATCATCGATTTTGGTGCCAATGATTATTTCCACGCCCTCGTCTGCCATTGGAGAAACAAGGATACCTTTTATCTGAGCGTTTGGATCGAATCTTTTTGCGTTTTCAATGATTTCATTAGACGCACTTCGAATTTCATCATCCGAGGACAGCTTAATTCTGACCCCTCCGGCATCGCTTTTGTGAAGGATATCGGGCGAGACGATTTTAAGCGCTACTTCTCCATCAAATTTTTTAGCGGTTTTAACAGCCTCATCTGCTGTTTTTGCAAGAAAATCCTTAGAAACCGGTGCGCCGTGTATTTCCAGAAGCCGTTTTGCTTCATATTCGAGCAAAAACGTACGGTTTTCTTTTCTTACAGTTTCAATGATTTTTTTGCCTTCAGACTTTGTTTTAGCGCCCCAATTCATGACAAAATTTGCCCTTGTTTGATAAGTGGCAAGATAGTTTCCATATTGAGCCAGCACCCCGATACATTTGCTTGCGATATCGAGAGAATCATACACCGGAATACCGTAATATCGCAAAAGATCGAGAGAATGGGGTTTTGCCGCACTGAAAAGACTGTGCAAGATGATGGGTTTTTTATACTTTTTTATCATTTTACCCATCATATGGGCGGCATCTTCTTCCAGAAAGGATAGACTTTCAGCAAAGCGTATTCCATATCCGCCAAAAAGTCCCACGATTAAAAGACTGCCGATGGCAGGATCTTTTAAAATTGTTTTGGCGCATTCGGCAAAGATAGCCGGGTTTGCATCGGTTCCGCCTGCGACATCCACAGGGTTTGGGACTGAAGCTGCATCAGGAAGAATTTCTCTTAATCTGGCTTGAGTCTTTTCGCTCAAGGAGGGGATTTTAACACCTAAATCTGTAAGCAGGTCCGCAGCAATTGTGGCGTGGCCACCGCCATCGGCAAGGATGCCGACGGAGTTGTTTTTAATGGGCGGAAGGCTTGAAAGAGTCTCCGCAGCCGGGAAAAGTTCGTCTGAATTTTCAATTACGATGATTCCTGCTCGTTCAAAAGCGCCTTTTGCGACTTCGGAAATACCTGCCAATGCTCCGGTATGTGAACCTGCGGATCTTTTGCCTGTTGACGAACGTCCACTTTTTAAAAGTATAACCGGTTTATCCTGGGTGGTCTTATACGCCTGCTGAAGGAATTCGCGGCCCTGGCTCATACCTTCTACGTACATTAAAATTGCCTTTGTATCCGGGTCCTGTTGAAAAAACTCAAGATACTCGTGAAACTTGATATCCGCCTCGTTTCCCACACCTACGTAGTAGGTAAACCCTTTCCGGCTCTTTACCTTTGCTTCTGTTATTAATGTAAGGGCCATATTACCGCTTTGAGTAAGAAGGGCGATATCCCCTTTTGGAGCATCACGCAGGCCCACGAGGTTCAGATTGTCTTTGAGGTTCAACATGCCGGAAGTATTTGGACCTATCAAACGGATATTATGTTTTTTGGCAACAGCAATCACTTCATCTTCAAGCTTTTTTCCTTTTTTACCGAGTTCTCCAAATCCCCCTGCAAGAATTACAGCTCCGCTGACTTCCTTTTTACCGCAATCTTCGAGTATGAAAGGAATTGTTCTTGCCGGCGTGGCAATCAATGCCATGTCAACAGGATCTTTGATATCAGTAACATTTTTATAACATTTAAATCCTAAAATACTATTTTCTTTAGGATTGACCGGATAAATATTCCCCTCATATCTTTCATCCAGAAGGGTTCTAATTGTCTGGTACCCACGCTTGGTTTCATCCTTTGAAGCACCGATAATGGCCACCGATTTTGCGTTTAAAACTTTTTCAAGAGACATTATACCTCCTTATATATTTTGTAATCGTTCACAGTTCGCAACTGCTCAGGTGGATAGG
>DAOWEJ010000048.1 GCA_030638575.1 Deltaproteobacteria bacterium
ACACATTCCATTGAAAATGCACTTGAACTTAAAAAGCGAAACCCGGACATGAGCATTTTTATCCTTTACAGGGATATAAGAACATACGGTGAGCGTGAATACCTGTATAAAGAGGCAAGAGAAAAAGGGATTGTATTTATCAGATACTCCCTTGAGAGCAAACCACAGGTAAAAGTGGCAAAAGATTCTATTAAAGTTGTGGTTTTAGATCATATTTTAGGTCGGCCAATAGAAATTGACGCAGATCTGGTAACGCTTGCTTCAGCTATTATTCCTAACCGGGACGAAAAACTTGCTAATTTTTTCAAAGTGCCGCTTAACAACGACGGATTCTTTATTGAACGGCATGCCAAGCTGGGTCCTTCTGATTTTGCAACAGACGGTGTCTTCCTTTGCGGCATGGCACATTATCCGAAACCAATAGATGAAGCCATTGCCCAGGGCAGAGCAGCTGCATCACGCGCCGTGACACTTTTGGCCCGGGAAACAGTATATACCAGCGGCACAGTGGCTAAAACACAGCAGCCCATTTGCAGTTCGTGCGGAGTCTGTATTTCCATATGTCCGTATTCAGCGCCTTCTTTTACCGAAGAAGGCCCCTTTGCAGGCAGGGCCGAGATCAACCCGATTTTATGCAAAGGGTGCGGCCTGTGTGTGGCATCCTGCAGGTCAGGAGCCATTCACCTTAAAGGCTTTGATAATGATCAGATTTTTGCACAGATATATGCAATGAATGAAGCGATGTGATGAGGTACGGGTTTCGGGATACGAATTATAGAAAGGATTATTTCCGATTAAAAACTCGCAACACGCAACTCGTAACCCGAAACCCTTACGTGATAGGCAAACAAACAAGTAAAAAAAACGCATTATGGTTAGCGATCAATGTCGTTGTAGGGTTAAAGTATAAAGGAGAAATAAATGTCTGATTGGGAACCAAAAATTGTCGCATTTTTATGCAACTGGTGCAGCTACGGTGCTGCAGATCTTGCAGGTGTAGGCAGAATGCAATATCCGCCGAACATCCGGGTCATCCGTATCCCCTGCACGGGAAGTATGAGTCCCAAGTTTGCTCTGGCCGCCCTGCGGGAAGGTGCGGACGGAGTCTGGGTGTCCGGGTGACATCCCGGAGAATGCCATTACCTGGAAGGTAATTATTATGCTCGGCGAAAGTTTGCACTTTTTCAAAACCTTATGGAACATATGGGAATTGAACCGGGCCGCATTCATTTTTCATGGGTTTCTTCTGCTGAATCGACTAAATTCGTACAAGTGGTAAATGAAGTCACTGAAGCGGTAAAGGCCCTTGGACCGAATAATCATTTTATAACGAAAGAGGCTAAGGTAGCTTAACATGTTAGGATATATTGATAAAATAAGGCAAATATCTAAAGGGCTCATAGAAGATAAAAAAGTCGATATGATCATCGGTTTTAAAAAAGGAACAATGCCGATGATGAATGAACCCTGTCTTGTAAAAAGCCCGAAAGATGTCGAAAAACTCGTGTGGGATAGCAACTGCGGAATCAACCTGGCAAACTACCTGACCGACAGAAAGGAAAGAATAGGTATTATTGCCAAGGGGTGCGACAGTCGAAACATTGTCACCCATATCATTGAAAACAAGATAAAAAGAGAGCAGCTTGTTATCATAGGGGTGCCGTGCACGGGAATGATCGATAAGCACAGGCTAACCTCCATGTTTGAAGGCGAAATCGAACAGGTCACAGAGCAAAACGGTAATATCACCATAAAGGGTGAGGACTTTGAAGAAATTTTGAAAAAGAATGATGTTCTTCAGCAAAACTGCTCTGTCTGTATTCACAGAAACCCTGTTGTTTATGATGAACTTGTTTCAGACCTGGTTGAAGAACAAGATGTGGATCGATATGAGGATGTACGTAAAATCGAAGCCATGCCCTCTGAAAAGAAGTGGAATTATTTTGACGATCTTCTTTCAACCTGCATCCGGTGTTACGCTTGCAGAAATGCGTGTCCGCTATGTTACTGCCCCACATGCTTCGTGGACGAGTCGAGGCCCCAGTGGGTGGGCAAAAGCGACGATTCAATAGACATAAGAACATTTCATTTCTTAAGAGCATACCATTGTGCCGGCAGGTGTACGGACTGCGGCGCCTGCGAGCGTGCATGTCCTGTGGGAATAAACATGCGGATGTTCACCAGAAAACTTGAAAAGGATTGTTTTGAGCAGTATGGGTGGGAAGCGGGCCTGTCCCTTGATGAACGCCCGCCACTGGATACCTACAAGCCTGAAGATCCGGATGACTTTATAAAATAGTAAATTTCAAGACAAATCAGCGCAATAGTTCGGCCACTAAGACACAAAGGCTCGAAGGAAGGATATGAATTATAAATCTTTATCAAAAAAAGAGGAATCTATAGTTAAAAACGGCATCAAGAGAATTATATTATAATTTTAGTGTCTTTGGGCCTTAGTGGTTGAACTATTATAAAAAATTTATTTCTTAACGGACTATCAGATAAAGGCAAAAGTATGAAAGTCATAAAAATTGACAAAAAAGACTGGGTCGGCGGACTTGAAAAATCGAGAAGTGCTTATCGGCTGGTCGGTCCCTTTAAGGAAAACGGCAAACAATTTCCTGTTTTTAAGGAGCTCGATAAAGGTCAGGAGCCTGATTTAACAACATTAAATACTGTTATTTCACCTAAGTCGATTGTTTTCCCCCAATCTGAAGTTATGTTTGAATATACTACGGACGAAAAGAGCGAAGATTGTAACCTTTTGAAAAGACCGGAAAAAAACTATTCTCCATGCGCTGTCATCGGTATTCGTCCTTATGATGCAGCAGCCTTTCTCCTTGTTCAAAAGAATTTTGACACGCCCGATTACAGAGACCCATACTGGTGTGACGCTTATGAAGCCTGTACATTTATAGGCATGGCAATAAACAATCCTGACAATACGGACTTCAGTACTAGTACAAAATCGGGCCCTTTTGACGAAAGCGGTCTGGATGTGCTTTTAGTTGACATGAAAGACCACTTTCTTGCAAAAGTGATTACGGACAAGGGAGATGCTTATTTAAAAGCCGCCGGCTGGACGGCAAAAGTAGATACAGATGCTGCAATCAAGCAAATAGATGAAATGAAAAATAAAGCGGAAGTCAAAATTGCATCTAAAATTTCCTTTGATAATATCGAGAAAAAATCGATCATGGAGCTTTATGAAGCCGATTTTTGGGAAGATGTGGCTTTTGCCTGTATAAACTGCGGAACGTGCACATATCTTTGCCCAACCTGCTGGTGCTTTGACATTCAAGATGAAAATCATGGCAAATCAGGAAAACGATTTAAAAACTGGGATGGTTGCATGTTTCCTTTATTTACGCATCATAGCTCCGGACATAACCCTAGAGGAATCAAGGTTATGCGGGTCCGCCAGCGATTCATGCATAAACTGAAATATTTTTTGGACAAGTATGAAGACGGAATTATGTGTGTCGGCTGCGGCCGGTGCACCCGTTTTTGCCCTGTAAATATTGATATTCGCAATGTTTGTAAATTGATGAACAGTTAGGATGCCCAACCCGGGTAAACCGGGAAAAACTGCCACAAAGGCTCAAAGACACAAAGAATATATATAACTCAGGTTGCGAGGTTCAAGGTTCACAGTTCACGGTTGAATGTATCCTGAGTGACATGATGAGCTCAGATAACTCATAGTTTATCAGTTTAACAGCTATCAACTCATCTGTTTAACCTTGAACCATGAACCCCGGAACTTTGAACTTGAGTAAAATTTATTTTTTACTCTTTTTTCGAGCCTTGGTGTCTTCGTGGCAAAAAAAGACATGTTGAAAGCCCGACAGAATGATTTATAACGGAGGAAAGCCGTGCAAAATCCATATTTGCCTTATCCTGTTCGAATTGATGATATAGAAATTGCAACTGAGGATAAAAGCCTTAAAACCTTTAAGTTTGTTTTTTTAAACCCTGAAGACGAAATAAAATTTACCTATAATGCCGGTCAGTTTGCTGAGCTTTCCGTTACCGGAATGGGTGAAATACCAATAGGAATTGCATCCTCACCCACGGAAAAGGGGTTTGTAATGTTTACTGTCTTCAAGACCGGAAAGGTGACATCATATCTCCATTCCATGAAAATCGGTGATATAATGGGTATACGCGGCTCTCTGGGAAACTGTTATCCATGGGATACTCTGGAAGGAAAAAACGTTGTTATTATAGGCGGCGGTTTTGCATTTACAACGCTCCGTTCATCAATTGTTTACATGCTTCACCCTGATAACCGTAAAAAATTCAACGATATTCATGTTATATATGGAGCGCGTACTCCGGGCATGCTTCTTTACAAGGACGAACTTGCCCAATGGGAAGCACGTGATGACATCAACATGCATATTACCGTGGACGGCACCGATGATCCTGACTGGAAATACAATATCGGTTTCGTACCTACTATTACAGAGCAAAAAGCGCCCCCCGGTGATGTAAATACATACGCTATTGTCTGCGGACCACCTATTATGATCAAATTTACTCTCCCTGTTCTTGAAAAACTTGGTTACGAACATGACCATATTATAATGTCTCTTGAAAACCGCATGAAGTGCGGTATCGGCATGTGTGGCCGGTGTAACATCGGAAAAGAACTGGTGTGCAAAGATGGTCCTGTTTTTACTTTAGACGAGCTAAATAAAACACCAAGGGAATATTAGGGTGCTAATGTTTCACAGAGATTCTATGTTTTTTCTTTTTTTCATATTGACATTGCGAAACCAATAATATAAAGAGTCAATTTCAAACTGTAATACAGGATTAAAGGCAGTAAGCCGAAAGAATAATGAAAATAATAAAGGAGGGTTTTTAAATGCCAGAAGTTGAATTTGAAGGAAAAACATTTACTGTAGATGAAGACGGATTTATCGATTCTTATACCAATTGGTGTCAGGAATGGGTCCATTGGGTAAAAAAGGAAGAAGGTATTGAAGAGCTCAATGAAGAGCATACAAAGGTTATTGCAGTTCTTCGTGAGTATTATGAAAAAAACGGTATCGCCCCTATGGTTCGGATTCTTTCAAAGGTTACAGGTTTCAAATTAAAACACATTTATGAACTTTTCCCGTCAGGCCCGGGTAAAGGAGCATGTAAAATGGCCGGTCTTCCGAAACCAACAGGTTGCGTCTAATTAGAAAAAAGAGTGACGCATTTAAATTTTAATTAAAAAAGGCCCTGTTTTCAAACAGGGCCTTTTTTATTCGGAGATAAAATGATTCTCACTGTTAAATCCAAATCGCGGACACAGTTTATTGATATTACTTCCGATATACAGAAAATGGTTCGAACTTCCGGTATTTCCGAAGGCCTTTGCATGCTTTATGTCCCCCATACAACTGCTGCAATTACCATCAATGAAAGTGCGGACCCCAGCGTTGCATCTGATATCCTTATGGTTTTAAACGAGGTTATTCCATGGAAAGCCGAATATCACCACCTTGAAGGAAATTCACCTGCCCATATAAAATCGACACTTGTCGGAGCTTCAGAGTTGATTGCAGTTGAAAACGGCAACCTTGTACTTGGTACGTGGCAGGGTATATTTTTCTGCGAATTTGACGGACCACGGACCAGGAAGGTCAATGTGCGCCTGATAAAGGAGCAGTTTGATTAATGCCCCCCATGGACGATACAGACAGGGCAATACTAAATAGGATACAGTCTGAATTCCCACTGACCCCGCGTCCTTATCTTGCCATTGCCGATAATCTCGGTTTGTCTGAAGATGATGTATTAAATCGCCTGGTACGCTTAAAAAGAAGTGGTATAATCCGAAGAATCGGTGGTAATTTTGTCCCGGAAAAATTGGGGTTTGTGAGCACTCTCTGTGCAGCCAGCGTTCCTGAAGACAAAATCGATGCATTTTCAAAAGTCGTTAACATCTATCCTGGTGTAACCCACAATTACCAGCGTGACAATGAATTTAATGTCTGGTTTACTTTTATTGCCCCTTCAATGGAAGAAATAACGGAAAATCTCGATAAAATCTCTCTTGAAACCGGTGTAGATGATATTATCAATCTGCCTGCAACAAAGGTTTTTAAAATTAAAGCCCAGTTTGACCTTTAGTTTCTATTCATAAAAATGAAAGACATCCGTATTGCAATAGTTATTTTCAACTCGCCTGTGGGAAAAGTAAGACAGAATCTTGACATGATGGTCAGGCGGATAAAGGAGGCTAAAAATAAAGGGGCTTCTATCATTTGTTTCCCTGAAATGAATATTACAGGATACAGCACACGCAAAACTATTATAGATTCAGCAAAGCCTGTACCGGGTCCTGTAACCAGGGAACTTGTGCATATTGCCAGGCGCGAAAATATTATTATTCTCTCAGGTTTGGCTGAAAAGGATAAAAAGGGCCTCATTTTCGCTACCCACCTTGTAGTAACACCTGACGGGCTATCAGGCGTATACCGAAAACTGCATATTGCACCACCGGAACAAAGAATTTTTTCACGGGGTAGCAAAGTTCCGCTCTTTAAAGCCCATGGTGTGAAATTCGGCATACAGCTTTGCTATGACGCCCATTTCCCTGAACTTACAACCCGCATGGCCATGGAAGGCGCAGACCTCATTTTCATCCCCCATGCATCCCCCCGAGGAACCCCGCATGAAAAATTCAATTCCTGGATGCGACATCTTTCTGCAAGGGCTTTTGATAACAGCGTATTTATCGTTGCGTGCAACCAGACCGGTGAGAATAAAAAGGGGTTGGACTTTCCAGGAATTGCGCTGGTAATCGATCCATCAGGTGATATTATCGCCAGGGATTTAAGCGGAAAAGATAATATGATTATCGCTGATCTAAAAGCCGGTGATTTAGCAAGGGTGCGAAACCACAAAATGCGATTTTTTCTTCCAAACAGAAGATCCGATCTGTTTAATCTTCCAACATGAGTCGGATAAATAAATATTTCTAACTTAAGAGGAAATACAATGTTTAAAACAAAAATCACAAAAATGCTCGGAATTAAATATCCCATTATTGGCGGGACTATGATGTGGATCAGCAACGCCGACTTTGTTGCAGCAATCTCAAATGCAGGCGGACTTGGGATACTTGCTTCTGCCATTTACGAATCAAAAAAGTCATTTGCCGATGCCATCGATCGGATACATGAGCTAACCGATAATCCGTTTGCAGTCAACATAAACCTGTTCCCATCCATGCGGCCCATTGATAACAATGATTATATGGATGTCATGGAAGACAAAAGGATCAAGATTGTTGAGACTTCCGGCCACTTTGCTCCTGAAGAGCTGTCTAAAAGATTTAAAGATGCCGAGATGATCTGGATTCACAAGTGCGTCGGAGTTAGATACTCTCTTAAAGCCCAGGAACTTGGTGCTGATATTGTAACCGTTGTCGGTTACGAAAACGGTGGGGCCACGGGCAAACTTGATATCGGAACCCTTGTACTGGTGCCTGTCGTCAAAGATAATTTGCGTGTCCCCGTCATCGGCGGCGGCGGCGTATCCGACGGCCGGGGATTACTGGCAGTTCTGTCTCTTGGTGCTGACGCCGTGATCATGGGTACCCGTCTTCTCACCACGCAGGAATGCCCTATCCATGACAATCTCAAACAGGCCCTTGTTAATGCTACTGAACTCGACACAATGCTTATCATGCGATCCATTAATGCTACACACAGAGTATGGTCTAATGTCGCTGCTGACAATTGCGCCCAACTTGAGGCACAAGGCGCTGATATTGATGAACTTTTTAAAGTTATTTCAGGTGTAAATACCAAACGGATGTTTAATGAAGGAGATTTGGATACAGGTATCATCGCCTGCGGCCAGGGAGTCGGGATGGCTAGTGACATACCGACTGTAAAAGAGCTCTTTGACCGAATTATCGATCAGGCCAAAGAAGTCACCAGTGGGCTCGCAGAAGGATAGAAAACTGTAAAGCTGGTTGGAGAAAAGCGGAAATCCCGATTTATCCGGAGAGGCTGGAAAGCTATGAAGTTGGGAGGCTGCGAGGCTTAAAGGCTTGAAGGTGTAGAGGAGAAAAGGATGCCAAAAAGTGGTGCATTATCGGGAATAAAGGTAGTTGACCTGTCACGCCTTTTGCCGGGGCCGTACTGTTCCATGATTCTTGCTGATCATGGGGCAAGGGTGATTGCCGTGGAAGACAGACAGTTTATAAGTGATGATCCTTTCTTTGACACAGTTTATAGAAACAAAGAACATATGTCCTTAAATTTAAAGACTAAAGAAGGAAAAAAGATATTCTTTCGCCTTGCCGGTGATGCCGACGTTCTTCTGGAGGGGTTCAGGCCCGGCGTTGTTGGCAGACTCGGTGTTGACTATGACTCTGTTCGTAAAGTTAACCCGAAAATCATTTACTGCTCAATAACAGGATTCGGTCAAACAGGCCCCTGCCGTGACAGAGCCGGCCACGATGTTAGTTTTATGAGCTATTCAGGTGCTCTTGACCTGATCGGCGGAAAAAATCGTCCCCCTTGTATCCCCGGTGTTCAGATAGCGGATATCGCAGGAGGAGGAATGAACGCGGCAATCGGAATACTTCTGGCCCTCTTTTCTAGAGAAATGACCGGAAAAGGGCAGTATATCGATATCTCCATAACCGACGGAATGTTGAGTCTAATGCCGTTTCCTTTTTTTATAAAACATCTAACCGGGAAAAGTCCTCAACGCTCTGATTTTATTTTATCCCATCGTTTTGCCTGTTATAATACTTATGAGACGAAAGACGGAAGATACATTTCCATCGGTGCTGTTGAAAACCGTTTCTGGAAAAAGCTTTGTGAGTTACTGGAAGTTCCGGAATACACACCGCTTCAATATGATGAAAATAGACGCCGGGAAATCATCGATATTATGAGAACTGCCTTTTTGAAAAAGACCCTAGCCCAATGGGAAATAAAACTGGCCGACCTGGATGCCTGCTGTGAACCGATACGGAATCTTTCAGAAGTTCTTAAAGATCCTCTTTTCCGCGAAAGGGAAATGGTTGTTGAAGTTGCCGGAAAAGACGGGAAAAAGACTGCTGCGCTGGGGGTGCCTGTCAAGCTGAGTGAAACTCCGGGCACAGTGCGCACCCCACCGGCCGCCTTTGGAGAAAACACAGAAACAATACTTGATGAACTCGGATACTCAAAAGAACAAATTCAAGGATTTGCGGATAGAGAAATCATCTAAGGCAGACAAACGGTTCTTAAACCCCTTTGATTTATTAAAGTGTGCAATATCCCAATATTACAAAACCATCAATTTTGATGTCGTCGTAAAAAGTCCCATCTACTGCGTTGTAGCGGTTTTTCAGGCACTCAGCTTACTAACGTAAAGCTATCCACAACGATGAATGCAATAGAACTATTGATTTCCTTTTTCCTCCATGATTTCAAAAGCCTTGTCAGATTTAATTGCAATATCAGATATCATTCATCATAAATAAATCATTTTTGTTTTATGTCATACCCGGCTTTTTGCAGCTGATCGACGACTTCATTTACATGACTGCTGCTTCGTGTCTCCATTTCAAGCTCCACATGCGTGACATAAAGAGGAATGTCTCTCACGCTACGGTAATGATAAATATGGAGAACGTTTGCCTTTAAGCCGGCCACCATGTTCAGAAGCTTTGCAAGACTGCCGGGTACATCTTCCATCTTGACCCTGATTCGCAAAATACGTCCATTCTTTATAAGCCCTTTTCTTATAATCCGGCCCAAAAGCGGGCTGTCCACATTCCAGCCGCTGATGATAAGAACTGCCCTGCTTCCGCCTGGAACATTTACAAGGCCGCTTAAAAGTGCAGCTACTGGTTATGCACCTGCGCCTTCGACCAGAATCTTTTTCCGCTCGAGGAGCAGCAACATTGCTGCTGCTATCTGTTCTTCTTCCACTACAACCATCTCGTCCACGCACTTCTTGATAATATCAAAATTCAGTTTACCGACTTTTTTAACACTAATTCCGTCGGCAATCGAATGTTTAGCCTCGACATGCGTAACAGTTCCCCTTCTGAATGATTCATAAACAGAAGGGCAGACCGCAGCCTGAACCCCTATAACTCTTGTCTTAGATCTTATCGCTTTTGCAACCGATGCTACCTCGGAAATAAATCCGCCTCAACCGATTCTGGTACCGGCTTTTCCCTCAACTGCCTTATCAATATCCTCAATAGAACAAATCATGGCTCTTTTCCCTCTGTTTTGTATAAACTGCATGGCTGCTTCAATCTTCGGCCCCATTGAACCAGCCGGGAAGTGGCCCTCTTTCTGGTATTTAGCAGCTTCCTTAAGTGTCATGGAAGAAACGAATTTTTCGTTTGATCTGCCATGGTTAAGCGCTACGCCGTAAACATCTGTTGCCATAAGAAAAATATCCACACCGACTTCTTCCGCCAGTTTCGCACTGGCCAGGTCTTTATCGATAACAGCATCTACACCGCAAAATTTCCGTCCTTCCCTGATTACCGGTATGCCGCCTCCCCCACAGCAAATGACAATAAAATCCATATTGATGAGTTTTTTAATTTCCCGTTTTTCCACTATGGTAACGGGCCTGGGAGAAACCACGACATGGCGGTATCCCTTTGCGGTCTTGCTAACCGGGAAGGTTAAATCAGCGGCCTTTTCTTTTGTATAAACAGGTCCAATCGGTTTGGTAGGTGTTTTAAATGCAGGATCCTTTTCGTCAACAACAATATAACTTATAAGACTTACAAGTGGTTTGGCATGAATGCCTAGATCCATGAGTTCGCTGTCTAAAGTCGATTCGATCATGTAGCCGATCTGCCCCTGGGTTTGTGCCACCAGTATTTCCAGGGGCAGTTTCGGTGTCGTATCACAGCTTTCCTGCTGCAATAGAAGGCTCCCTACCTGGGGACCGTTCCCGTGGGTAATAATTATTTTAAATTTTTGTGAAAGTTTGGCGATTTGCCTGATGGGCACTTTCAGATTTTCAAACTGCTGTTCAATGGTGCCTTCCTGGCCTTTCCTTATAAGTGCATTCCCCCCAAGGGCCACTAAAAGTGTTTCCTTTTTGTTTTTACTTTTCATGATCGCTAAACCCTATCCCCAAGACGTTTTAAAAGCACTCCCTCCAGAGTGGGGGAACTGTGGTCCTTGTATTCATATCGCACCCGAAGGTTTGGCTTTTTAATATCAAGAATTCGAGGAAGATGAATCGGTGTGGCAAAAAGAACAAGGTCACACTCAGCATTTTCAATAGTATGTTCAAGATCGTGTATCTGCTCTTTGCTGTACCCCATGGCCGGCAGCACTGAATCAATATGAGGATATCGGCGATAAGTATCCTTTAGAGCGCCTACAGCATAAGGACGGGGATCAACAATTTCAGCCGCTTTATGCAATTTCGCTGCAATGACTCCTGCTCCAAAGGACATATCTCCGTGTGTGAGTGTAGGCCCGTCTTCCACAACCAGAACCCGCTTTCCCCTGATCAAATCAGGCTCGCTGACAAGAACAGATGACTCGGCCAGCACGATTTCAGCATTTCTCCCGCATTTCTCAATGTTTTTTTTGACCTGTTTTATTTTTTCCGGCGGAGCGGTGTCGACCTTGTTGATAATGGCAATGTCCGCCATTAGCATGTTGGTTTCACCTGGGTAATATAAAAGCTCGTGTCCGGCCCTATGGGGATCGAACAGTACAATATGCACATCCGGACAATAAAAAGGCGTGTCGTTGTTGCCGCCGTCCCAGACAATAACATCGGCTTCCTTCTCCGCCGCCTTTAGGATCTTTCCGTAATCTATCCCTGCATATACGATGATTCCCTGCTCCACAAGCGGCTCATATTCTTCTCTCTCTTCGATGGTACATCGTTGCTTTTTAAAATCTTCATAAGCTGAAAATCGCTGCACAACTTGCAACCCCAAATCCCCGTACGGCATGGGATGCCGTACCGCCACGACCTTTTTCCCCTTATCTTTTATGATTTCGCATACTTTTCTTGTTGTCTGGGATTTTCCGCATCCTGTTCTCACTGCGCAAACCGCCACAACAGGTTTTTCAGATTTGAGCATCGTATAGGTAGCACCTATCAGCGTAAAATCCGAACCTTCAGCCATAGCGATGGATGCCTTGTGCATAACCTCCGCATGGGGAACATCACTGTAAGAAAAAGCCACCACATCGACCTTGTGCTCACGGATGAGATTGACCAGCTCGTCTTCATGGTAGATGGAAATGCCTTCCGGGTACATTTTTCCCGCCAGCTCCGGCGGATATCGGCGACCTTCAATATCCGGTATTTGGGCAGCGGTAAAGGCTACGACATTATAGCGACTATTGTCTTTAAAGTATACGTTGAAGTTGTGGAAATCCCTTCCCGCAGCTCCCATTATTATGACTTTTTCAACCATTACCTCTCCTTTTCCATAGAACGTCTTTTTTTAAGAAAACTAAGATAAAATTTCGCTTTTTTCTTTTTGATTTCTCCGGCAAACGTGATATTAGCATAACAAATCCTGAAAGCAAGATAACTCTTCAAACAGATAAACCGCAACGGATTCCTAAAAATGAACCGTATGGGAGATTAACCATGACTGCTTTTGTCAATCTGTTCAGTCCTGTTCGAATCGGTTCCATGAAGGCAAAAAATCGCCTGCTCATGTCTGCCATGAGTATCAATTTCGGCGTTGATGATAAAGGATGGGTCAACGAACAATTGACCGAATATTTTGTGGCCCGTGCTCGTGGCGGTGTCGGGATGATGCTGGTAGGCGGAGGTGCCGTTCACCCAACAGGACTGGAACTTCCGCAACTGCCGGCCCTTTGGGATGACGGTTGCATTCCAGCTTTGGAAAAGATGGTTGCGGCTGTGAAGCCCTTTGATTGCTGCTTTGGCGTCCAATTAATGCACGGAGGCCGTCAATCGTACCACGATAAAACAGTAGCCCCTTCGCCGATTCCGGCGCTGGCGGTTGTTAAAAGCATACCCAAAGAATTGACCATCGATGGAATCCATGAAATGGTCAACGCTTTTGGTGATGCCGCCCGGCGTTGTTACCAGGCAGGATTTGATTTTATCGAAATCCACGGGGGCCACGGTTATCTGATCAATCAATTCATGGCGCCCAACTCCAACAAGCGCACTGATGTTTATGGCGGGTCTTTTAAGAATCGCATTAGGTTTTTGCTGGAACTTTTTAGGGATATCAAATCTAAATGCGGCGCCGACTTTCCAGTCGGGGTTCGGATTAATGGCAAAGATTACATAGAAAACGGCTGGACACTGGAAGAAGCTTTGAAGCTATCGGTGATTCTGGAAAAAGAAGGTGCCGATTATCTGCACATATCCGCAGGTATCTACGGCAGCAAGCAGCTTTCTATTCCTTCCATGTATGTGGAACATGGATGCTTTACCCATCTTGCCGCCGCAATCAAGAACGAAGTATCTATCCCTGTAGTAGCTGTGGGGCGGATAAAAACGCCTGAACTGGCCGATCTCATTATAAAAACAGGAAAAGCGGACATTATAGCTATGGGCCGGGCTCTGCTTGCCGATCCTGAGCTTCCTCAAAAAGCCCGGACAGGTAATGTTACCGCTATTCGCCCATGTATTGGCTGCTGTTTGGGTTGTATTCATGCCGTGCTGGCGCAGGAACCGGGCGGTTGTGTAGTAAACCCGGATGTCGGCCGGGAATACTTGCTCAAAACAGACGAGCCGGCTGCGGCCGTTTACAATGTTCTGGTGACAGGAGCAGGACCGGCCGGCATGGCGGCAGCCCGCATGGCCGCTTTGCGGGGACACAGGGTCACTGTTTGTGAGCAAAACGGGCAATTGGGCGGAGCATTGAGACTGGCAGCCGCTGTCCCTGGGCGTTCCGAGATCAATGATGTCATCAAATTCCTTGCTCGTGAGCTGCAACGGCTCAATGTCGAAATCAGACTCAACACTCCATTAAGTGACACCTTGATCCGTACTATAGACCCGGATACGGTAATATTGGCAACCGGCAGCTTACCGGATATGCCTATGCTCAAAGGGTTATTTAAGACAAAGATGGATTTATGTACGGTAACAGATGTTTTAGACCAACAATCCACCGTAGGAGACACAGTTATTGTTTTAGGAGGCAATCAGACAGGGCTGGTGCTTGCCGATTACTTGTCCACCCGTAATAAAACCGTAGCCGTGTTGCACCGCAAGGCTCATTTTGCTGAAGAGATGTCCAGCAACGACCGTTATTACCTTCGGGAGCGTTTAAAACAAGACAACATCACTTTATACAAACCTGTTGTCATCGATACATTTTTGGCTGACGGTGTGCAGTTCCACATTGGAGAAGAAAGCGTTACCCTGAAAAACTTTGACACCGTGGTTATCGCCGACAATATGACGCCGGTACGTGAAGCTGCCAACCTGCTTAGAAACAAGGATATTAACATCCATATTATCGGCGATGCCAAATCTCCCCGTCATCTGATGTATGCCATGAACGAAGCCGAGGAGATCGGCCGGACGCTATAATAGCTATAGTCTGAATTGTTCTCGTTTTGATAAAAGCCCTAAACTCACAAAAACCAATATATCAAATTTGATACTATAGTAAAAAGTCCGATTTAGACGGTTTCGTAAAAAGTTCAAATTCAAGGCGTGTCCCGCTAAAGCGGGATAATCACAAGAAGTACTGATCGTACGTTGAATGATTACGAAATACAGCACAACGTCCCGCTGCACTGAAGCGGGAGACTTTTTACGAAACCGTCTAATTTCATTTCAGGATAATCGTCTCACCGTGCTTAAGAACACGAAATGCTTCTTTCGCAAGCCCCTTTTCTTCAAGCGCCTTTTCAAGCCGCTCGGGCGGTTCTTCAAGGGGTTCGTCCGTTAGTACGAAGGTGCCCCAGTGTATTGCAACAGATTTTTTAGACCGTACATCCAGATGAATCTGCAAAGCCTCTTCAGGTGAGACATGATGGCCACGCATAAACCATCTAGGCTCATAGGCACCTATTGGTATTGCTGACAAATCGAATGGGCCTAGTTTGTGTCCAATTTCCTTAAAACAAGGTGCATATCCGGTATCTCCTGCAAAAAAGAAGCGAAAACTATTTGATTTTATGACCCAGCCAGACCACAGAGTTTTGTTCCTGGTAAATATACTTCTTTTGCTCCAGTGCTGAGCAGGAACAGCTATAATTTCCAGATCATTCTCTTTATACAGGTCCCACCAGTCCAGCTCAAAAACCTGATTGATACCTATGCTCTTGAACCAGCTTTTAAGCCCAAGGGGAACGAAATATTTTGTCTTTTTTACCCCATTGCGTTTATACAATCTTAGAATAGTTCTTTTATCGAGGGAATCATAATGATTATGGGATATAACCACGATATGAATGGGTGGCAGGTTATCCAGGGATAGCCCCGGCGATATTACTCTTTTGGGCCCGGACCATTGCACTGGTGAGGCACGATTTGAAAAATGGGGATCGGTGAGGATATTTTTTCCTTCTATCTGCAACAAAACAGTAGCATGTCCGATCCATGTTAGTGTGTTTTTGCTGCTGTTTGTTTTTAAAAACTCCAAATCGTTTTCGGCAAGAGTAAAATTATAATCTTCTGGAGATGGGGTTTCTTTCCAGAGCCTGGCCCATCGCCATTTTAAAAAATCGAAAAAACCTTTCTGTTTGAAAGGATAAACGTTTCTAAACCCGTTTTTCGTGTGATGCGGTTTATCCGATCGAACTGGTTGTGCAGCACAGTTTGTCGAAAAGAAAAAAGCAACACATAAAATAGCAGCTTTACATATCTTGAAACTCAAAGTTTTGCTCCGCAGTATTTGCAATTCTTTGCATCACTGTCATGGCCTTCTGCGCTGCATACACGGCACGCCTGAGTCGAAACCTTCCTTCCGGTAACTTGAGTAAGTTCTGCAGTGACAATACCTGTAGGCACAGCGATGATTGCAAAGCCTATAACCATGATAACGGCTGCTAGTGCCTGCCCGAAACCGGTTTTAGGCGATATATCACCATAGCCTACTGTAGTAAGTGTTACAATAGCCCAGTAAATACTTCGAGGGATAGATGTAAAACCATTTTCTTCTCCTTCAATAATATACATCATTGACCCGAAAATTATTACTAAAGTAAAAACAGTAAACAGAAATATAACGATCTTTATGCGGCTTGCGCGCAGAGCCTGCATGAGCAACCTTGCCTCGACAAGATACTGAACCAACTTGAAAACCCTAAAAATACGAAGAACACGAAGAATCCTGATAACAAGCAGGTATTGGCTCCCTGGAAGAAAAATACTAATATAGGTTGGTAGTATTGCAAGAAGATCAATTATTCCAAAAAAGCTGATTGCATACTTAAAAGGTCGGCCCACGCTGTATAAGCGAAGAAAATACTCTATCGTGAAAAGAAAAGTAAAAAACCATTCGCTGAGATATAAAAAGTAACCACATGAATTTCTAATCGTGCTCACGCTGTCAAGCATTACTATAATCACGCTCAGCACAATACATGCGATTAAAAATACGTCAAAAAACTTACCCGCTGGAGTGTCGGCCTCAAAAATAAACTCATTAAGCCTTTCACGATATTTGCCTAAAGATCTATTTTCAATCATATAAAAAATAAAAGTGATCGGTTGTTTTTATTCTTTTTAAGCCTGGTTTAAGCGATCTAAATTTTCACAACTTTTCAAAATGCTCCTGTATTATATAGCCCACATCTCCTTCGCATACTCCTTGCAATACTTTTATTTTATAATAATTTTCCACCTTTTTTATAACTTTAACCCTTGTACCATTTTTCATAACACAAATTATTTCTTCTTCCTGGGAATCGGTTGATTCTCCTTCAACTGCATGGACCGGACTTTTAATTAAATCAATAGTGTCAAAAAGCAAATCGGTTTCCGCCTTCTCGCCCAAAATATTATACCAGGAAACAATTCCTGTTTTTCCGACAGTTCTACTTTTGACACAAAAAATAATACAGGAAAGAACAAATAATAAAAAAACCACGGCTATTATGAATACATAATTTTTTCTAACAAAATCATCCAAATATTCATATGGAGTTTTTTGCTCAACATATTGCTCTTCTTCTATGGGCAATTCTCCTAAGGGCACTTCTATCTGTCGCTGCTCCTCTTCCTTTTCCTCTTCTTCGTGGGCCGGCTCCTCCTCAGCTTCTTTTTTTGCCATCAAATTATAGTATTTTTCATAAATTATTCCGCATTGGGGACACTCTATTCCCCCTTCATAATCTTCGAATCCACACTTCGGACATTCTTTCATAATTATAAATCCTTTCCGGGCCGGCCAAAAAATAAAGTCAGCAGCCTCTCACCCAATTCGATCCGTCCCATTGTTTCCCATGTTTTTTTTGCATTACAAAGGCAAGCCAGACCTGTTCCATTGACGGAAACAGTTCCCCAGGCTGTCCGGAAAGCCTTTCGTATGGTCTTTTCGTCCAGTCAAAAAAATCTTGGGTAACACTTTCATAACGACGCCCTATTTCCTGAGCCATTTCAATAAGCTGGTTTAGACGGGGAAGCCATATGTATTTTGATAAACGTATAATCCCTTTTTTGATGTTTATGGCAAAGCCTCTTTTTATTTTTTGCCCTTTTTGATTATCTGATATCCAGCATTCTATCCTGCCGTTTTCAAAAACGAAAAAATCTCCGTATTCTTGCTTCCATTGATTCTGTATCTCTCTTGCAGCTTTGCACATTTCTATATATTTAGAGCTTTTGTCCATATTCTTTTTTCTAAAGCAAAAATGGACTTTTCACTAAACCGACAATTTATTGAGTCCTATTTTCCTTGTTTTAATTTAGCCCTTTGAAAAATAGACTCAAAGGAGCATTCAGGTGTTCAGGCACTCAGACGTCTGAGTGACTGATTATCGGAATGCGTCTTTTTAAAACGTTAAAATGATATAACGATGCCAAATTTCACGGAAGAGAGATTCCTTCTTTTTTTAATCTCACCTTTATCCAGTTATATAAAGACGGGCTAATATTGCGTATCCACTCCTGATAGGCCAAACTGCTCTCTTTCATCAAAGAAGTTTGGGTAGAATTTATCTTTTTCCCCAATGGACTTTCATAAAACAAAAGCCAGTCTTTAATCTCCTGGTGAGTAAAGTGATTGTCGTAAACAGAAATGATATAATCGAGTAGGCCGCCTGGTTCCTGGATGTTCTTTTCTATTTCAGTAAACAATTCCTGCCTGAGTTTTTCAACAGTCTGTTTCGATAAGTCCGTACCCAACCTTCGTATAAGTAGAGTCATTTGATTATCAAATTGAGCCGCTGGAAGCCGTAAGAGACTTTCAATATTGCCTGAAATTTTAATAAGTTTTTTAATATCGGATTTCTTTTGTGCGGCGGTAGTATTCGATATTACAATATTGCTGCCGGGAAGATCGGTTCCGGTCTTTTTTTTATGCGCAGCAGAACACCCAATCCAACAACTTGCGGTAAATATCACAATAAAAAAAAGAATAACCGGTGAACAGTGTTTTTCCATACATTTCCCTTTGAGACCTTTGCAAAACGCCACTTTTTGCCCAATTTCTGCGTCAGTCTCAAATTTTAATCCTCGAAATACTCAATGTATTCCTGTGGTTAAAATTTTCGCCTTCCTTGAACTTGAACAAAAATTAACGTTTTTCAAAGGTCTCCCTTTATTTTATGTTTTAACTTTGAGTTTTCTTTGCACCGGCCTTTTTCCTTTACTATAACTAATTTTGATGCTTTCGTAAAAAGTCTTTGAATAAGCGCCGGATGGCTAAGTAAAAAGGCTCATATACAAGGCGTAGTGGTTTTCAGGGACGAGATAGAATGAGACCTTTGAAAAACGTCCCCTTTCGAAGTCTGCGCTTATCTGGCAAATTTATGCATTGGACTCAATTTTTGGCACTTTAGTGAAGCTTTAGCGCTATCCTCAATCCGCCTCAGGCGGACCACCAGTTAAAAATTTCGTCCGCCTTGAACTATGCCAAAATTGAACATTTTTCAAAGGTCTCAGAATATCGATGTCCTGAAAACCGCTACAACGCAGTAGATGATACTTTTTACGACGCCATCAATTATAGTAACAAACAAATGTGTTATCAAGAAAAAATATATTATAAGAATATTGGCGACTTTCCCATACTACAAAAGCTGAAACCTCTTGAAGTCAGATCTACTTTTGGATATTATACTATTTTAAGTCGTTAACAGTAGAAATTAAGGAGAATAAATGTCCCACATGAAAGAGCTGGTGAAGCTAATGAAAGAACTTAACGACCAGCTCGCTTATTGCATGAGATGCGGCACATGCCAGTCTGTTTGCCCGCTTTTTGCCCAAACCGGCCATGAAGCTGATGTAGCCCGCGGCAAACTGGCCCTTTTAGACGGGCTCGTGCAAGAAATGTTTAAAAATCCTAAAGGTGTTTACGAACGTCTTAACAGGTGCCTGCTTTGCGGATCCTGCGCAGCCAACTGCCCGAGTGGCGTAAAAGTGCTGGACATTTTTATAAAAGCTCGTGCGATATTAACTGGTTACATGGGATTGCCTTGGGCAAAAAGATTTATTTTAAGAGGAATGCTGTCCCACCCCGAAGCATTTGACCGTTTTGCTCAATGGGCTTTGATTTTTCAAAAGCTTTTTGCCAGGCCGGTTAATGATAAATTGGGCACTTCATGTGCTCGTTTTGGTTCTTCCCTCCTGTCAGGGCGGCATTTTATCCCACTTGCACCTGAGCCGTTTCATCGTCGCATTCCGTCTTTAAATACTAAAGCCGGTTCTTCCGAAATTAAGGTCGCCTTTTTCGTAGGGTGCCTGATCGATAAAATTTTTCCAAATATAGCCCAGGCAACTTTAGATGTTTTGAGCTATCACGGAGTAGGGGTTTTCCTTCCTGAAAACCAAGGATGTTGTGGCATTCCAGCCATATCCTCAGGGGATACGATGACATTCAACCGGCTCGTTCGTTACAATCTGGACCAATTTGATTCTTCAGACTTTGATTACCTCATAACATCCTGTGCTACATGTACATCGACTATCAAAAAAATCTGGCCTATGATGGTTCAGCATGACTATGGAGATATTAAAACTCGAGTTGAAAATATTGCTCAAAAGACTTTGGATATTAATCACTTTCTGGTATCAAAAATCGGTTTGAAAACAGATACTATAAAAAAACCTGAAAATATCAAACTTGTAACTTATCATGATCCCTGCCATCTTAAAAAATCCCTGGGAGTGTCATCAGAACCAAGAGCTCTCATCAAAGCAAACGGTCACTATCGTTTGCAGGAAATGCCTGATGCCGATGCATGCTGCGGAATGGGGGGAAGCTTTAATCTGCAATACTATAAAATTTCGTCTGACATAGGAAAACTAAAACTGGAAAGCATTAAAACTTCAGGATGTTCTATTGTTGCAACAGGATGCCCTGCCTGTATGATTCAGATAGCTGATATGATTTCACAGTCAGGGGATAGTATTACTGTTAAACATCCTGTTGAAATCTATGCTGACTCTTTAAAAGATTAATATAATTTTTGATTTGAAACGCCAAATCAGTTATATTGAAAATATCAGCAAATTCAATATTGATGGCGTCGTAAAAAGTCCCATCTACTGCGTTGTAGCGGTTTTTCAGGCACTCGGCATACTACATGTATTGCCTCGTCCCTGAAAAACCACTATGCCTTGTATATAGAACTTTTTACTTAGCTATCGGCGTTACTTTTTACAAAACGTTTTAAATTTTAGGATTTAGGTTTTAAGTATCTGATAAGACAGATATATTTTTAACCTACCACTTAATACCTAAAACCTGATGAATTCGCAAAAACTGTTTGGAAAAATCTTCAATGAAATTTTTTATAAAAGTTTTTCTCCTTGTGTTGATAATTATTGTAATATCAACATTGAAAATTGATGAACTTAAATCGATCATTTATCGTCTATCTGTAACCTACAATATAGATTTCAATTTGATACTGGCTGCCCTTGCTCTGGCAGGAGGCAGCGGAATCATCTTTGCCTTGATACGTGCCCTTAAATCATTAAAAAGAGCGGATAAAGGTATTATCGACGACGACCTTTTTCATGATGACGATGAGCTTCAAGTTGACAGAGAAAGCATAGCTGAATTTTTTTTAACAATTTATAGAGCCCAGTTAGGAAAAGGCAGGGAAGTACCAGCAAAAATTATACCTTTAGATTCCCATGCTACTGTGCCGAATGTTACTTACGAATTGCGTATCGCACATAACGAGGACTGGGAATCAAGGCGCATGACAGTCGGCCCGGCCGGTGAAGAAAGCAGCAGAAGTAAGTGCTTTCATGTGATTTATAATGATCATCTGGTTGTAAAAATTCCGCCCTCCCCCATTAAAGATTTTAGATCCTATATTGAAAGTATTATATCCTATCAGCGAATTGTAAAGAAACTGTCGCCAAGAGAATGTATCGTGCCCGGTGTTTCAGTTATATTGAAAATGCTGTATCCTTTTCCTGATGAAAGCTCATTGTCTTCAACCAAAATAGAAGATAAATATATCAGATGGCTGCACAAATGGCCATCGTTTCATGAATATCTCAAGATAGGTCCGACCTTTGTCTTCGTAATGGATCTATCTAAATATTTCTTTTTAAGTAATATAATAAAAGATGTTCATGATATAAAAAAGAGGCTGTATAAAGAAATAGTCGGAAACCCTGATGTTATATTCGACAGCCACGGCTTTGAAGGAAGGTATGGATTTGAAAATGATGTTTTTTGTGACAAGATTAGAGACGTTTATTTAAAATACGAAAAGGCGCTTAAACGCCTGGTGAAAAATTCACGCATATCAAGCCCCATTCCGATCATTACCATTCAAAGGTGGTTTTTAATTCATATCGCACAAAGAGGAGTGGAAAAGAAAGAAAAAAACTTACCTCCCGAATTTATTGATGCATTGAACAGACTGATAAAAAAAACATTAGGGGAGAACCAGGAAGCTATCAGGGCATACCGCGATACTATTAAAAGATGCATTCAGAAAGTTACCGTTAAACAAAATAAGACTCAAATGGGTGGGATTATAACAAACATTATAGATTTACTTGCATGGCTCAGGGAAAAAAGGATAGCCATGCGTGACCTTAAACCTGAAAACCTGCTTGTTGCCGGAGATCTGGCAAAATATCCCGCTTTTTTAAATTCTCCGTCAAGCTATACAATAGGCCTTATAGATGTAGAAACAGCCATTGATTATGAAACCTCAAAGGGTAAAAGTGTTCCTCAACCCATGCTGGGTGGAACACCTTCTTATGCAACACCATCCCATTTATTTTTAAATGATTTGCTTAGTAATGTATATCCGGATTTATCCCGTATTTTATACCTCCAGGACTGGTATTCAACCATAGAAATCATTTACGAAATAATTCTAGGGCAACGCCTGTTTGAAGAAACCGGAAAATTAATGCTCGTAATAAAGAATATAATGCTAAAACCCGACAAGGAAGAAAACCATGAATATGAGATATATAAAAAAGCCAGCCAGATGTACTGGCACAGTGCCAAGACTGAATTTACATCAAAAACAAATAGTAAAGGAGAAATGCTCAAGTCAGTAAATGTTACTATCCCAAAAAATGCTGCAGAAATGTTCAAAAATGATCTTCTCAAGGAAAAGCAATATATCACGCAGAAGATAAAAGACTTTGTAAAGGCACAGGCAGTTTTTTTAGATGATAAAACCTGTCAAGGCTTGATAAGCGCTTCATACAAAGATATCAGCCGGCTTAAAACAAGGTGGGAAAATGGTAAAAATATTCCTGGGGAACATCGCAAGGAGAAAACAAAACTCATAGGGCTGCTGCATGAACTGGGGCGGCTTAAATCAAGAGCGGAAAAACAAGCCTTGGCCTTCAGCCGTTTAAATCGACCAAAGCCGGTAATGTCCGCTTATGAATTGATGGAACTTCTCTTTGGTATTGTTTTTAACTCTATGTACCTTGAAAAATGGGGGGATCTTTCAGGTGTTTATATATTAAATTCCGGTACGTTATCGAATGAAAGCCTGTTTGAAGCTACGGTTTAGGACTCTGAAAACATTCTCAGAGCTTTGTTATAATTTAGGCGCTTGATTATGATATCTGTGCTTTTTATAGTTGGTGAACTCGTAAAAAGTCCGGTTCAGACGGTTTCGTAAAAAGTTCAAATTCCCCCGCTAAAAAACAACGGGACAAAAAAGGCGTGTCCCGCTAAAGCGGGATAATTATGAGGCGTACTTATCGTACGTTGAATGATTACGAAATGCAGCACAACGTCCCGCTGAACTGAAGCGGGAGACTTTTTACGAGACCGTCATAGTTAGCTTCGATATAAGTTCCCATATGAATTCAAATAGATTTTATCATATTGCAGATCTTCTTTTGAATGCGACGCTTTTCTTTTTTCAGGATATCCGACGGCAACGATAGATTCTACTTTCAGATTTGGCGGGATTTTTAATAAACCAGAGATATATGCCTGTGCTGTTTTTTCCTTGTCATGCATTCTTTCTCGAATCTGAATCCAGCAACTACCAAGCCCCACCGATTCCACAGCCAGTTGGATAAATATCGAAGCAATGGAAGCATCCTCAACCCACACATCAGATTTTGCAGGATCGGCACAGACAACGATTCCTAAAGGTGCATATCTTAAAAAGGAAGAACCATGTTGTTTTGCTTTTGAAAGTTTTTCCAGTAAATTTATTTCCGTAACAAAGATAAATTCCCACGGGTTAAATCCCCTTGATGATGGAGCCCGAAGGGCTGCTTCAATCAAAATATCTATTTTTTCAGTTTCTACAGGCATAGATAAATATCTTCTAATACTTCTTCGATTCTGAATAAGGGATAAAAACATTAAAGTGCCTCCTTTTATTGTAAAGCTATAAGTACTTTTATCTTTACTTCAATATTGCCTTTACCTTTATCAACAATATTCATATCAGACAGATAAATCTTTCCGGTTACTTCTGTCTTACCCGGATATTTCTTTGAAACAATCTGCTTCACTGCATTTCTATATTCACGCGTCATAGACTTTTGCAGGTTGTCTGCCGTAAGTGAAGTTTCGAAAAATACTGCATTATCAATGCCGGAAACAGGTATTTTTGTTATAATAGTTTGTCTGGCGAGAATCACGTTATTACCAATATAATAGTACTCAGTATTTGAGCCTTTTATGACGCCGTCAGAAGATGTCTCAAATATTTTTAACGTAGCAGATTCTCCCTTTTTCTTTTCAAAAGAAAATTCGATACCTGAAATTTGAGCAACAAGGTTAGCTGCAGCCATCATGGAGGCTCTCCGGCGTGCGAGAATTTTACCGTTAGCGCCGGCATTTTCAGGGATTTTTACACAACCATAACCAACCACCTGAATTTCCTTAAAACCTTTTACTTCAACATCTGTTTTCTCAGATTTTTCTTTAGCGCAGCCCGAAAGCACCAGTGAAGTTAATATTGTTGCAAAAACAAATGCCGCGTTGATTTTATTGAACATATGATGTACCTATCGGTATTGATCGTTTCGTAAAAGAATTAATATCTATGAGTATCAAATTACAACATTTTTTGCAAATGTACAACTATCTGCACAGCAAAGGTCTCGTTAAAACAAACGCTGAAAACATGGGGTAAACCTTGCTTATTGAAATAGTAATATGACTGACTTAAAATCGTCAAATATCAAACCCAATGCCCCGATTACCGAATGCATCCGATGCGGAATCTGCTGTGAAAAAGGAGGACCGTCTTTTCATCTCGAAGATAAGCATTTAATCGATAAGGGCATAATTTTATCTAAATACCTTTTTACCATCCGAAAGGGCGAACTGGCCCATGACAACATCAAGGATGAATTACTGCCTGTATCCTCTGACCTTATTAAGATAATAGGTAAAAAAAATTCCTTCATATGTATATTTTTTAATGAGAGCAAAAAAAAGTGCAGGATTTATGAAAATCGGCCTGTTGAATGCAGGGTACTTAAATGCTGGGATACACTTGAAATAGAGAAAATATATTCAAAAAACAGGCTAACCAGAAAAGATCTTCTGTCTGGAATAGGAGGGTTATGGGAGCTTATCGAGGATCATCAGGCCCGCTGCTCATATGAAAAAATTAAAAGCATGTTACAAAAATACGATAGCGCAAAAAAAAATAACCTGAAAAACGATATTCTTGAAATTATAAGATATGATATACAAATTCGCCGGCTGGTTGTAAAAAAAGGGGGCGTGGATCCCGAAATTCTCGATTTCCTTTTCGGGCGACCTCTGACCTTAACTATAAAAATGTTCGGCATGCAGGTAAAGCGGGAAGGTGATAGTTATATGCTTTCTTCAAAATAACTTCAAGATGCTCAACACAAATCACAAATTGCCGGTCTTTCTCAGCTCTAAAACGCCCATTTCCTTAATCCTCGGATAATCCGTTTTCAAAAAGATCATCTATCTCCTCTATGGTTTCATCTGTGGGTTCTCCTATCTCCTCCAATGCTTCTGTTATAGATTCCTCCAGTGGTTCCTCTATAGGCTTCAATTCCGATGGCGTTGGTTCTCGAACCGATTCTCCCCATATATATCTGCCGTATTTAAGATATCCTTGTACATTATTCAACCGGGCATCAATATTATTTTCAACCGGACTGATAGTTCCGGAAATAAGCGGCTGAAGATACTTTGCCAGCTCCCTGCATCCTCCGCCTGTTAAAATGATAGTATCGATATCCCAATCACCGGCCCATACTCTATCAATTTCGTTTGCTATTGTTCCAGCCAGTTGAGCGTATACCTGATCCCTGATCTTTGTAAAATTGAGCCCATGCCCTTTCATTTTTATAGATCCCGCTTCTGCAGCTTTGTATAAACGGTACAACTCAACGCTTACTCCGCACTTTTCACGCAATTTGTTTGAAATTACACCAAACGCCTTTGAAATTCCGGTGTCCATCGTCCTGCTGCCTCTGTCTATATACCGCAAATGATCCATGATGGTAAAATCTGTTGTCCGGAAACCAATATCGACTATACCTACTTTCTGTTTGGCCAGTTCCGTATTTACAATTTTACCTTTGTCATCCATTATAAGGTTTAAAATTGTTCCCAGAGGCTGCGGAAGCATACGAACTTTATTAATGTATATCTCTTTGTCAACCTTTCTTCCATTAGGATTGTAATATGTTATCTTGTGGTGTCCGGTAAGGATTTCATTGAACCGCTGATGATTGTGCTTAAAATATCCGATTGGGAGCCCGGATACAATATTGATCGGAACATTAATTGAAGCATCCTTTTGTAAAAAAACGCCGGCAACAGTAAGTGACAGAACTTTAACAAATTCGGATATCAGCTTTTCCTGGTCCAGGGTGAAACTCAGCACATTCGATTGCTGCTCAGCAAGATCACCAATAAAATACGTCCGGCCGTCTATAGTAACGTGGAAATAATCGGGAAGAGACGTTTCCCCGAAATCAACCCAGAATTGCAAATCGGTTGCATCCCCGAAAAGGGATTTAAAAATCAGGGTCTCCTTACCGTCGGTTGCTTTCGTAAACCCAAATCCGATATCAATACCAAGTACCTCCATATTTATCCTCCTCGATCAACTATCTATTTTTATTTATCAGTATACCTCATCAGAATCAAAAAGTCAAAAGAATCAATTTTATATAAGTATCCATTCGGTGCGAAAAATACCTTTAGATACAGATGCAATGTGCCCGTTGAAAAAGAAATGTTCCACAAACCACTTTCTGCCTTTGTAGTTTATTAATAGATTGTTATCGTCAATAATCTGTACAATACGGCATTTTGAAAGATCTTTAAGCCCCGTCCCCCCTGCCTTTAATACAGCCTCTTTGGATGTCCAATATCGAAAAAAAAGTATCAACGGGTCGGAATTCGCAAGGGCCCATTCCTTTTCATCGGCTGTTTTTTTAAAAAGGGATTGGGAACACTCCCTGATTTTCTCAATATCTATTCCGATACGCCTTGGGGCCACCACACCCCCCACATATGCCGGTTTATGTGTAACAGACCAGTAATTCCCGTCAAATGGCATGGGACAACCATTTTTTTCCTTTAAAAGTTCACCTAACTGAATGCTGCTTTTTTGTGCCGATATTTCAAGGGCACGTCTGGCATGCCGGCTTAGGTATTTTACCCTGGCTCTGCGCGTAAGTTCCTTTGCTTCGGCAGGAACAGAGAGTATTACCGGATAAATGACTCGACTGTGGCCTGTTGGTTTCATGCTCCCTTCTATGCCTAAATTGGATTGATCCATTTATCTTTAGAATTTATTTGCTCGTAATAATTTAGCGCTTTTAAGATTTGGCTAATTACCTTGAAAAGTAAAATATTGCTGATTGAAATTTGATGAACTCGTAAGAAGTCCGATTTAGACGGTTTCGTAAAAAGTTCAAATTCAAGGCGTGCAAATTTTGTGATCATGAGGCGTACTGATCGTACGTTGAATGATTGCGAAATGCAGCACAACGTCCCGCTGAACTGAAGCGGGAGACTTTTTACGACGCCATCAAATTTCGCCCTTTATCTTCAATGCCTCATCATAAATGATATTTTTTGGCAGATTATGCTTTTTTGATAATATTCTTGCAAGGTCTGACAGTCGCGTTTCTTCCCCCTTCAGGCATTTAACGATATCAGTTCTTACTGCATCCATGGATACCGTTGCACTTGAACCGTTTCCGGCTATCAGCAGTGTAAGCTCTCCTTTTATAGAAGAGCGTTTTTTCAAATTGTTTTTGATCTCAGATAAAAGGCCCCGGATAAACTCTTCGTAGCGCTTGGTCATTTCACGTGCCAAAACAGCATGTCGATCACCCATTGTTTCAATAATTTCATTCAGAAAAGTCAGGATTCGCCGGGGTGATTCATAAAAAATGATTGTTTTATTTTCATGGGCAAGCCCCTTTAGCTGTTTTTTCCGTTTTTCTTTTTTTTTGGCGGTAAAGCCTATGAAAACAAAAGAATCTGTAGCCAGCCCTGCAACACTGAGAGCAGTAATAGCAGCTGATACGCCCGGCACAGGGATTATCCGGATATTTTCTGCAATCGCTTCGTTTATCAGCCGATAACCCGGGTCAGACACAGACGGTGTTCCGGCATCTGATACCAAGGCAATGGATAAACCTTTTTTTAGTTTGCTAATCAGGCCGGGTGTGCGTTTAGTCTCATTATGCTCGTGGTAGGATATCAAGCGGTTTTTGATTTTATGGGCAGCTAAAAGTTTCCCTATGTTTCGGGTGTCTTCCGCTGCAATCAGGTCGACCTCTCCAAGAATCGTAAGGGCCCTTAAGGTAATATCATCCTTATTGCCGATGGGGGTGGCGACAACATAGAGTTTTCCTTTATTAGCTGTATTTTGATATTCATCCGTAGGCAAGTTCAAAGGCATTTTTAATTATTTCAATACTCGGGTTATCTTGAGAAGATATGATAGATACCACATCGAATCTAGCCTTGGCGTTGCTCTGCCTATTTGCTTTAAGATACTGAAGCGCAACCATGGATATCTTTCTTTGCTTTTTTGGGGTTACCGCCCATTTAGGGTTGCCGAAATGCTTCGATTTTCTCGCTTTAACCTCAACGAATACGATGGTATTTTTTTCTATGGCTATAATATCAATTTCTCCGAGTTTGGTGCGGTAATTCTGCTCTATGATTTTATATCCATGCTTTTTGAGATAGCGGGCGGCAATCGATTCACTCTTTTCTCCAAATTGTTGCTGACTGCTTAGCATATCTTTTAAACTTTATCTGTCCAGCTCCGATCGAACAGCCCTGCCGATTTTTTCTATAAAATACGGCTTTTTTACATAAGATCCTGCGCCTAATCTTTGCACTTCTTTAACACGTTCTGTTTCAGAAAATCCGCTTGCGATAATGGCTTTCTGGCCCGGATGAATTTTGATGATTTTTTTATATGTCTCCAGCCCGTCGATCCCGGGGTCCATAATCATATCTAAAACAAGCAGATCCGTTGAATTTTTTTTCAGGTATTCCACCGCTTCTTCACCACTTGAAACCGATGTAACCTTATATCCCAATTTTTTCAGCATACCGGATGCAATTTCTCTCTGAGTTTTTATATCATCAATAATTAAAATAGATTCTCCCTTTCCCATGTAATCTTTTATAGATAATATCGCTTTATCTTTGGCTAATTCCTGTCGTGTTACCGGAAAAAAGAGAGTAAATGTTGTTCCGCTTCCTTTAACACTATGAACGTCAATATATCCATTGTGATCTTTTACGGTTCCCCATACAACAGCCATACCAATCCCGGTTCCGCTTCTTCCCATGACTTTTTTTGTATAAAAAGGCTCAAATATTCTTTCTATATCCTCAGAAGATATGCCTACACCGGTATCAGATACCATCAGTGTTGCGTAGTCACCCTCTTCCACTTTGTCATAACCGCTTATGGGGTTGTCAATATACCGATTTTCAGTTGATATAATGACCTTTCCATGCCCGAAAATAGCTTCAGTAGCATTAGAGACTAAATTCATGACTGTTTTTGAAAGATGAACCGGCGAACCTGAAATATTTAACGAATTTTTTTCGAGGTTTGTTTCTACTCGAACATCGGAATGGTATGATTTCAATTTTTCATATTCCGGGCTTGTTAAATAATCATTAACAATTTTATTTAAGTTGACTATTTCCGTGGTAGCAACCCCTCTTCTCGCCAGGGTCAACAGGTCCTGAACGATCGTTGCAGCTTTTTCACCCGATTCTTGTATGGTTAAAATCGGCTTTCTTAACGGGCTGTCATGGGGCATGTCCAATAACAACAGCTCAGGGTAACTAACAATCCCGGATAGTATATTATTAAGATCATGGGCAACACCACCTGCCAGGGTTCCTATGGCTTCCATTTTTTGAGCCCGCTGAAGGCTGGTTTCAAGTCTGGCTCTTTCTACTTCCGCCCGCTTTCGCTGGTCGATCTCTGCCATCAATTCTTCATTTTTAAGATATAATTCTTTTGTTCTTGAATTAACCTGTATCCTCAACACGATGCTTGTAATAAAAAACAGGAAAAAAAGGCTCACAATAGCGGCAATTGTCCACAGCAACCATTTGGCATATACCTTGCTGGAACCTACGCCTAACCATGAGTTCATCGATGTGTAATAAATTGATTTTCTGTCCTCTTTCAACTCGCGCAAATGCGTATCGATTGAACCGATCAGGTTTTGGTTTCTCCCTTCCGGTACGGCAAAATATAGTTTCTGCGGATTGAAGACAACCGGACTTCTTGAAATATCGTAAAGATTTTCATATTGCATTCCGTAAAAAAAGCCTACAACACCGGCATCACACTCTCCGCTCTCAATTATTTCAAAAATTGTTTGATATTCATAGACTACAATAATTCTACAACGGATACCAAACTGGTTAATTAAATTTAGTATCTTATCGTAATGGATACTATTGTAAAGCACAGCAATCTTTTTATCATTGAGATCAACAATAGACTCTATGGAAGAGTCCTTTTGGGTATAAATCTGTGCCCATTCAGACAATACACTCTCATATTCATAATCGAATCGCTTATCTTTCTCTTGTGAATATGTAATTCCAGCCAGCAGGTCTAATCTCCCCTCTTCAAGCTGCTTAAGACATTCCTCCCGCGAACCGGGGAAATATCTAACTTTCCAATCTTCTTTAGAAGCGATATACTCAAGGATATCTATGAAAAAGCCTTTTGCAGCTGAGCCTTCTCCAATGAATGCCATCGGTATGTTCTGATATATGCCTACCTTTACCACGGTATATGCGCACAATGGAGAGGATAAAACAGACAGGACAACAAATAAAGATATAATAAAAATTAATAATTTTTTCATTTTGTCTCTACTACAGATATTCTTTAACTCCTCGGAAGCTGCGCCGGTGAATGGGACTGTATCCGTATTTTTTTATTGCTTCTTTGTGGATTTTTGTTGGATACCCCTTATGCTTTGAAAATCCAAACTGAGGATAATCTTCGTGATATCTTATCATTAACCTGTCCCGGGTAACTTTGGCAACAATAGATGCGGCAGCAATCGAAATACTCAACCCATCCCCCTTAGGTATAGTTTCCTGCGGCAAGTCTAACGGTATCTGAAATGTGCCGTCTATAAGGAGGCAGTCAGGCTGAGGGTTAAGGTTTTTTACGGATATGGACATGGACAGTAGAGAGGCTTTGAGAATATTCATACGATCTATTTCCACAGGGTCAACGATCCCTATACCGATGGAAACAGCATGGTCGTAAATCTTCTCATAAAGCTCCTCACGTTTTTTAGGTGTTAATTTCTTGGAATCGGTTACACCTGAAACCGGAAAAGAAAAAGGGAGGATGACCGCCGCAGAGACTACCGGCCCGGCCAGGGGGCCACGGCCTGCTTCATCAATACCCGCAATTTCCCTAAAGCCTTTTTCAAAGGCTTTTTTTTCAAAAGACCTTAAGTCTGATTCCATGAAATCTTTTCCGATTTCCTGCTATGAAATGAACGAGGCCTTTGAAAAATGCTGATCTTTAGCTGTCCAGCTTTCCGGGTATTTTGCGCTTAGGATTTCGTCCCGTAGCGGTAGGATTGTCCGACAACAAGAGACCTTTGAAAAATGGTAATTTTTGTTCGAGTTCAAGGAAGGCGAAAATTTCAACCACAGGAATATATTGAATATTTCGAGGATTGAAATTTGAACCTGACGCAGAAATCGGGTAAAAAGTGCCGTTTTGCAAAGGTCTCAACAAGGATTGTCGGTAAATCACTAACTAAGGCGTCGTTCCCTTATCCTTGCAGCTTTGCCTTTTAGTTTACGCAGATAATAGATTTTTGCACGACGTACACGGCCTCTGGTAACTACTTCAATTTTATCTATAATAGGAGAATGGAGAGGAAAAATACGCTCAACCCCTACGCCGTATGAAACTTTCCGCACGGTGAATGTGGCGTTTGTTGTACCTTTCCGTTTACTGATAACAACCCCCTGAAATACCTGAATTCGCTCTTTTTCACCTTCTTTTATTTTCACGTAGACCTTAACCGTATCGCCTGCTGAAAAATCAGGCAGATCAAGACGCATCATTTCTCTTTCTAACTGTTTTATCTTTTCCATGTTTAAAAGTTTCCTTACTTTAATCCGCTGAAAGCGGAAAATTAAAATTTTTGTATTAATTTAGCCTGTTGAAAAACATGCCCAGATGAGCATTCAGGTGATACGGTTTTAAGGCGTGTCGCTGTGAGACCTTTGCAAAACGGCACCTTTTGCCCGATTTCTGCGTCAGGTTCAAATTTCAATCCTCGAAATATTCAATATATTCCTGTGGTTGAAATTTTCGCCTTCCTTGAACTCGAACAAAAATTACCATTTTTCAAAGGTCTCACTGTTTGAAGGTATTAGTCCGCCGTAAGCGGATTAAGAAAGAACAACAAACAAGTACATTTTATATGCAAAGCAAAGAATATGTTCGTTTAAAAAGTTTTTATAAAAGGATTGCACCTGTTCTTTCTTTACGCTTACTTATCCTCGAGAGGCGGACAAGTGCCTGAGTTCGACACGTCTTAAAATCGCATTATCTGAATGCGGCTTTTTAAAAAGCTAAAATGTTATAAATCTCATTATTTTTCATTTGCCATCAGTCTGTCCAGAATAATGGCTGTAGCGGACCTAACCGAAAGATGGTTGTAATCCGTAGATCCCCTAACCGGTGCAAGCACATAATCCGCATGAATAATAAAGTCGTCCGAAAGCCCCCATGCTGTACCCAGTACTAAAAGATATGGCTTGCCATCTTTCAAAATTTCACGAAACTTTCCAAAGCTTATCTTTCTAAAACCGTTTTTGGCACTAGTAACAACAGTCTTTGGTGGAACACTGTAACTTTTACCGATATCGTCAACGACTTTTTCTAAAGTCTCCTCTATACGGATCAGTTCCAGGGCTTCGCGCCTTTTTGGATTATATTTTGCCCCTAATCCATCTGTCCAGTGGGATACAATCTTTTCAACCAGTGCTTTCTGGTCTGTAAGGGGTGTAACCACATAAAATGATTTTATTCCGTATGTTTTTGCAACTCTTGCAATATCGTGTAAATCCAGATTTGTAACAGCAGACGTAATGACATCGCCGTTTTTATTAACTACCGGATAGTGGACAAGAGCCACATAAAGATTTGAAGAGACCTTTGAAAAACGTCCCCTTTTGTCCGATTTCTGTGCCAGGCTCAAATTTTAATCCTCGAAATATTCCATATATTCCTGCGGTTAAAATTTTCGCCTTCCTTGAACTCAAACAAAATTGAACATTTTTCAAAGGTCTCTTGGAATATATGCTTCTTTAAAATCATCAGCTACGGTATTCAACAGTTAATTAAGATGAACTAATAAAAAGCCCGGTTTTCTCTCTCTGTAAGTAAATCTGTTTTTCTTATCCATGCCCTCCGTGGTTAAAATTGATTATTTCTTCAATATCTCGACACCATTTTTTCAAAAATTCTATTTCCTGATTATTCAAGGGCTTCTTTTTTAGCAAGTCCTTTCTTTTCAGGAATGTACGTATAAGTGATGTTTCAAGGCGCCATTTCTCAATCTCCTTGTGGTGGCCTGACAACAGGACCTCCGGAACCTCTTCCCCTTCAAAATTTGGTGGCCTTGTATATTGCGCATGCTCTAAAAGACCGCCTGAAAATGAATCCTTTTGGGCCGAATCAGTGCCACCCAGGATTCCAGGAATCAACCGGGTCACTGCATCAATGATGACCATTCCAGCAAGCTCGCCCCCGGTCAGAACATAATCTCCAAGAGAAATTTCGTAATCTATAAGATCGTGACAAATCCGCTCATCCACACCCTCATACCGACCACAAACCAGGATAAGGCCGCTGTATGATTTGAATTCATTAGCCAATTTATGGTCAAAAACACGTCCGGCAGGCGTAAGCAGGATTGTTTTCGCAGATGGCAATTCTTTTTTTGCAGCCCGGATGGCACCTGCCAACGGCTCCGGCTTCATGACCATTCCGCAACCGCCGCCGTATGGCCTGTCATCTGTCACACGGTGTTTATCCTGTGCAAAATCCCTGATATTTATGGTTGAAACAAAGATTTTCTTTTCTTCTATCGCTTTTCTTATAATCCCATGACATGTAAACAGATTAAACATTTCAGGAAAGATAGTCAGAGCGATAAAATTCATTATCTTGAATCATAGACCTTCAGGCAAATCGACCTGTATTATTTTTAAGTTAAAATCGATTTTTTTAACCACAGATTCGAGTGCGGGAATCAGTATCTCACTATTGTCGGCCTTATCCTTCACAACATAAACATCGTTGCTGCCCGTGGGAATTATCGATTCAATGCGGCCTAGATATTTGTCGTCTATGGTATAAACAGCCAGCCCGATTATATCGAACCAGTAGTAAGCGCCCTCTTCAGGTTCCTTGAGCTTCTCCTTTTTGATAAAAAGCTCTGAACCGATGAGATTTTTGGCATCTTCACGACAAGTTATCCCTTTCAGGGACAATAAAATACCCCCTGCATGGGGTTTAACCCACTTTATCTCGTATGTCCCCTCCAGACCTCTTTGATCTTTCAAAAAAATCAAGCTGCCCGGCTCGAAAACAGATAATGATTCGCAGTAAGAATATACCTTGCTGGTTCCCTTTATGCCATGAGCACCAGTGATCTTTCCGATGAGGATAAGATAACCCTTCACCATCCGATTATTCGAGACCTTTGCAAAACGGCACTTTTTGCCCGATTTCTGCGTCAGGTTCAAATTTCAATCCTCGATCTGCCTGAGGCGGATCGCCTTCCTTGAACTCGAACATAAATTACCGTTTTTCAAAGGTCTCTATTCTATAATCTCAAGTACTGTGCGTTTTTTTATCTTGGCGGAAGCTGCGCTTAAAATAGTTCTCATTGCCCGCGCGGTCCGCCCCTGCTTACCGATAACCTTACCCAGATCCTCTTTGGCAACTTTAAGTTCAAGTACCGAGGTTTGATTGCCCTCAACCTCAGAAACCGTGACCTCTTCAGGACTATCGACCAGTGCTTTAGCAATGTAGCTAATCAGATCTTTCATCGCTCCATCTCCTTTGTTGTCGGTTGAGTATTCAGGCTTCTATGCTAATTATTTATAGCAAAAAACCCTTCCTTTTTCAAAAGACTTTTTACAGTATCTGAAGGTCTGGCTCCTTTATCAATCCAGTACCCTATACGTTCCCTTTTAAGGGAAACCTCCGCAGGGTCTTTAAGAGGATTATATGTGCCGACGTTCTCTAAATATCTGCCATCCCGCGGACTTTTATTGTCAGCCACAACGATTCTATAAAAAGGTCTTTTGTTTGCTCCGTGCCTGGCTAATCTGATTTTTACTGACATTTTGTTTCTCCTTTAAAAGGGCAGCATTCCCCGGCCCATTGACCGCATACCACCTTTATTAAATTTTTTCATCATTTTCATAACATGGGTGTAATTCTTTAAAAGCTTGTTCACATCCTGTACTCTGGTTCCGCTGCCCATGGCAATCCTTTTCCTGCGACTTCCATTAATAATAGTATGTTTACTTCGTTCCTTGATCGTCATTGAATTGATAATAGCTTCAACCCTGATAAGCTCTCTATCATCAACTTTAAGATTTTTAAGCTGTTTGCTATTACCAATTCCGGGGATCATCTTTATCAGATCCGATATTGAGCCCATTTTTCGGATCTGGACCATCTGGTCACGAAAATCATCCAGTGTAAACTGGCTTTTTCTTAGCTTCTTTTCAAGTTCGGCTGCCTGTTTTTCATCAACCATCGACTGGGCCTTTTCAATAAAGGTGAGTACATCTCCCATCCCAAGGATGCTCGAAGACATCCTGTCAGGATGAAAAGGCTCCAGATCGTTTAGCTTTTCACCGACGCCTATAAATTTTATAGGTTTATTCGTTATAGCCTTGATGGAGAGGGCTGCCCCGCCACGAGCATCACCATCCATCTTTGAAAGAACAACCCCACCGATATCAAGAGCGCTGTCAAATGATTTTGCTATATTTACTGCATCCTGGCCTGTCATGGCATCGGCTACAAGGAGTATGTCCGATGGCTTTACCGCATCTTTTATATTGACAAGCTCCTTCATCAGATCTTCATCTACGTGGAGACGACCTGCCGTATCAAGGAGAAGCGCATCACACCCTTCTTTTTGAGCCGCTGCTCTTGCATCCCGGCAAATCCTGACCGGATTCATTTGTGTTGTTGACGCAAAAACCGGAACAGACAGCTGCTCACCCAGTTTTTTAAGTTGATCGATGGCGGCAGGGCGATAAACATCAGCAGGGACCAGATACGGATTGTGTCCTTTTTTCCTTAAAAAGACAGCAATCTTTCCGCAGGTCGTTGTCTTACCGGACCCCTGCAAACCGACTAACATGATGGAAACCGGTTTCGGGCCTGAAAGGTTTAAAGCTTCATGGCTCGACCCCATAAGCATGGTCAATTCATCATTGACAATTTTTATTACCTGCTGGCCGGGGGTCAGACTCGACATTACCTCCCGGCCCAAAGCGCGCTCTTTTATTTCAGCAATAAGTTTTTTTACAACCCGATAATGGACATCGGCTTCAAGAAGAGCCATGCGAACTTCTTTAAAGGCCTCATCAATATTTTCTTCGCTTAATTTGCCGTGTCCTTTAAGCTTTTTAAATATTAAGGTAAGTTTATCGCTTAAATTCTCAAACATTGAGATCTCGTTATCTACCTTATAAAAACGACCGTAGGCCTTGATATCCGAGGGGATTGCAAATAAGTTGCACACCAAGGCGATCTGGGTTATAAGGTTCCGGGTTCACGGTTCAAGGTTAATGTCTATTGATTATTAAAAACTAATAATTTAATATTTCATAGATTTTATGTCAAGAAAAATAAAATCATCAATCATGACAGATAAAAAAAACAAACCGGACATTAAAGAATTAACACCCGATCAGCTCGCCTCGTGGCTTAAAGATATGGACAATAAGCCTTATCGCTCGGCTCAAATCTTTAAATGGATCTACCTCCGGAAAGCTGATTCATTCAATGTAATGACCGATCTGAGCAAAGAGACTCGAGGTCTTCTTGATCTTAATTTTACTATAAAATGCCTTGAAAAAGTAGACATTAAAAAATCACAGGACGGCTCCATAAAATATCTTTTCAAGTTGGAAGATGGAAACCATATCGAAAGCGTGCTGATCCCGGAAAAAAACTATTATACGCTCTGCATATCGAGCCAGGTCGGCTGTGCCCAGGGGTGCAGCTTCTGCCTTACCGCAAAAGACGGATTTATGCGCAATCTTACCAAAGGTGAAATTGTAAGCCAGGTGCGTGATATCAAAAACGATCTTAAAAGCAACAAACATCTGAAAAATATTGTCTTCATGGGGATGGGTGAGCCCCTGGCAAATTACAAAAACGTTGTTAAAGCCGTTAACACGATTATAGATAGCGATTTAGGACTTGGATTCTCAAGCCGCCGGGTAACTATCTCTACAGCCGGTCTGGTTCCAAGACTTTCGGACCTGGGCCGGGAGACAACAATAAACCTTGCAATATCCTTAAACGCTACAGAAAACAAAATGCGTAGTATGCTCATGCCTATAAATAAAAAATACTCAATAGAAAAACTGCTTGATGCCTGCCGAAATTTTCATCTTAAACCCCGCCAAAGAATTACATTCGAGTACATTCTTTTAAAAGGGATAAACGATTCTGCTGAAGATGCAAACCGTCTTGTTAAACTCCTCAGGCCTATCAAGGCAAAAATAAATCTTATACCCTTTAATGAATACGATGGGAGCAGTTTTAGACGGCCTGAAGAATCGGTTATTAATCATTTCCTTGAAATTTTACACAGAAACAATTATACGGCCATTATTCGCCACAGCAAAGGGCAAGATATATGTGCTGCATGCGGCCAGCTCAGGGCGAAAGTTGGAGCGGATTCTTTTTGAAGTGGCTCATATAGTTGAGGGATCGGGGAGTTTCTCCCCTAAAGCCTTTTTGATGAACCGTTAGCGTTTTACTGATTGAGACCGGTCCGCCAGAGGAATAAACCCATAGCCCGTGCAAGCATTAACAATATCATATGAGGACTTTTGTACGGCAGCCATCTCGCTGAGGTTGGATTTGACTCAGCCCCAGTAGACAGATTCTCACGGCGGCGGTGATCGTCTCTGCCTGTATTGGCTTCACGCAAAGGATAGGGGGGGCGTGTACAGAGTACTATTCTTATTTGTTAAGGCTTGCACGGGCTATGGGCTTATTCCTCTGGCAGACAGAACAGAGATTGAAAAACTCCCCGACCCCTCATATAGTTATTAAATCATGAGGTGCCTGACTTCCGAAGGCGCTGTTCCTATCACTTTGATAACTTCTTGCCCACCTGGTGCTGCAATCAAAACATCTGAGGGTATTGTGCCTTTTGATTTACTGTACCCGACGCATATTGATGCGGCCTGAATGATTACTTCTCTGACGCCCCCGCTGGGTACCAGCGTAGTAGGACCCGGAAAACTTTTTACTTTAATAACTGTGTCTGCAGCCCGGTTATGATATTTTAGAATATTTTCATTATCCTTTTTGGTTCGCCCCACTACTATTTTGGTCTTCCCGCTTAAGCGAAAATGACGACCGTATTTTAAAAGATGAAGTTCTTTTTCTGTATAGTTCTCCTGGTGCTTAAAAAGATCTTTTAGGCGGACTGAGAACTCCTTGTCGGTAAGCAGACAGCCACCGGCAGGTGCGGGATAATCCTTAATACCGAATTTTTTTGCCAGATCTATCTGAGGTTTACGGGATCTTCCTGAAATATTGAGCAAAAGTTCTCTTTTGACCAGACCCTGTTTTTCCGGAATTGTTTCAGGTAGCCTTTTTGCACATAAAGGACGTATAATTAAGCCGTCAAATCCTGAGTTTTTTTCAACATAACGAAGGGATGATTTTGTCTGGGACATGGGGCGCTGGCCGATAACTTCTCCGCTGAAAAGGAAATTAAAGCCTTTTTCCGGCATTATTTCTCCTGCATGTTTGAACATTAAAGCATGACAATCCATACAGGGGTTCATGTGCCGCCCCCAGCCACACGGGGGATCTTTGAGCATATCGAGATAGGATGCCGTAATATTCTTTATAGATAGAGGAATACCTGTTATTTGTGCTGCCTGACGGGCTTTTTCTGCAGAAAAAAATGGGGTTTCAAACGTGACCCATTCAACCTCTATACCCTGTTTGCGCAAAACAAGAGCAGACAGAATGCTGTCAAGGCCACCGGAACAAAGTCCTAAAGCTCGCACTTTCTTTGGTTGTAACTTCATAGAAAACTATGAGGTGTTTAAATAATGATGAATTCGTAAAAAGTGTTTTCCTGACTTTTACGAAACCGTCAATCTTGATGAACTCGTAAAAAGTCTTTGAATAAGCGCCGGATGGCTAAGTAAAAAGGCTCATATACAAGGCGTAGTGGTTTTTCAGGGACGAGACTATACGATATAGTATGTCGAGTTCCTGAAAAACCGCTACAACGCAGTAGATGAGTCTTTTTACGACGCCATCAATCTTTATTTGCTGCATTTTCCGATACGTCTACCGCTCATCAACATTTTCATTTGAGTAAGCCCTTGATCCGGCGTTTCCATGTTCGTCGTAACAACTCCATCAAACCGGTCACCTTTGTAAGTAATTTTGCCGCTGCTTATCACTTTTCCTTGATGGGAATCACAAACCGTATCCCATGTTACAGTGTTCCCTTTTGTTTTGACGTTTTTCATCCGGCACTCCTGGCCTGCCTGAGATTGATTGGGTACCAGTTCTTGATTCGTCAAACACTGAGTAAACGTAATAGGAGGCATCTGCATGGGCATTCCCTGCATTTCCATCTTCGAGGTGATTTCCCACAACCCTTCCTTCATAATAGTACCGGAGCCGGCAAAAGAAACGGAAATGAAAATCAAGAGCATAGCAAAGACAAGACAAGCTTTTCTGTACATTCTTTTTCTCCTTTCTCCTTTTAGTGCTTGCAACCTAATAAAGCGTTTGAACATTTTTAAGTCTGTTAATCATGTCATAGAGTTCGTTTTCAGCCGTCTTTATAAACGATTTTAGTGTCGGAGCCCTGTCACGATTGTAAGCAGTAACCATACCAGCTAATTTTACTGCCATGGGTATGTCGTTTATTATAAACGGTCCGGCTTGCAAAATCTTCATGATCCTTCGCATAGCCAATTTTGATTCCATTTTTTCCGTCATCGGAAGCAGGGCTACTATCTTTTTCTGATCCAGAAGGCCCACAACATCCGTATTACGTACAGCCCTTGCTATATTTTCAAGAACTGCATTAATGATATCATCTCGTTTCACCGATCCTTTGGGAATCGGCTTTTCGGGAGTAACTTTGATAATGGAAAGCAGTATAGCTGAAAAAGGTGTCCCGTAACGGGCAGATCGGGAGATTTCTTTTTCGATAAAATAAAGTGTACTTTTTCGATTTAATACTCCCTTTGGAAGACCTGGTTTTTCTTTTTTCTTCTGTTCCTTCTGTTGATTTACTTTCTCCTGCTTCTCTTTTGCGTGATCAAGTTTACTTTTGGAAATTTCATTGAGGATCTGTTGAAAATCGTTCTCATCAATACTTTTTCTCTGAACAGATGTTCGGACTTTCTCAAGAATAGTTCTCAGCTCATCCCCTTCTTCTCCACCTTCCTCGAAAATACTGAGAATGGTTTTATCCTTCACTGAATCTGAAGATGAGTCATTACGCAGGACCCAGTCGGACTGGAGTTTGCTGAAGCACTCTTCCATACGTTCTTTGAGGCGCTTTTCAACAGTGCTTATTACATCGGTATCTATATCTTTTTGTTTTAAACTGTTGACAAGTTCCGATTCTACCTTGGAAATAACTTCCTTAAGATGCTTGCCTCCTTCTTCCCCTTTCTGCTCAGCAGTATCAAGAGCCATCTTGGATCCAATCCGCTCAACATAATCAACCAGTAAATCCGACAGAACTTTCTCATCTCCTGCTTCTTGCCGAATCTCAGAAGCCAGATAAATCAGTTCTGCCGCCCCTGTGGGATTGATCAGGATTTCACGTATAAGATCTTCGCCATCTACGCCTATTTCTTCAGAGCTTTTCTGAAGTGCCTGGGCGAGTTCTTCGCTTTGCAACTCCTTTCCCAATTCCTGAGCCAGTTGAGCGAATTCAGGTAGTGACATCCCTTCTTCAATCAGCGCTTCCTTGAGTTTTGGAAGCAGTCGTCGAAGTTCTCCGGGCTCAGGAACAAGGCGCCTGATTATCTGACCTAAACGCTGAACCGATATTTTGCCCTTCTTGTATTCTTCTCTCACCAGCTGAATAAGAACTCTGTCTGTAATCGCATCGGTCTCGTTACGAATCATTCCTTCGTTTTCGTATATAACACCCATGGCCTTCTGCGCCTCGATTTGTTTGAGCAAATCTTTTTTCATATCAAATACAGCTTCGGCCAATTCCGGCAGGCTTTCTTTTCCCGTATCAGACACGGCCTTATCAACTTCTTCCCTGATCGTGCTTAGCTGCTCTACAATCATCGATCCGGATTTGCCTTTCCCCTCATCACTTCCTTTGGAAGCCGAAAGGTCCGTATCAATCAAGGTTTTTGAAAGACCGGTCGGATTGTCCATAAGGTTTTTCATTGAAAACGATTTTCCGAGCTCCTCCATGACGATACTTCCAACCATCATATCCATAAGCTCTTTTTTCATCGCAATTTGAGACGCTTTGGGTGTGCCTTCCGGCATATCTTTTAATTTATCCTTTGAAACAACTGCATCATCAGCCGTCACCTTTTTGAAGAAAACATGGTTTATCTTGACTTTATTCACAGAATTTCCGGAAAGGGCTTTTTTCATTCGATCTGCTGTGGAATATTTATTGATATTAGTGAATACCTCTACAAAAACTTTAAGCTCGTTATTTTTCATTCCTTTTTCAAAAGAGATGGATTTGAGACCGGTATTTTTAAAGTGAATAAGCATTTTAGAAACATTGATCCTTGGGTCTAATGGTTCCTCTTCTATGAAAAATTGATCCCGGTGCATTATAAGGACGATGGGAGAAAAAGTATTGAGCCCTTTTGTAATCGTTTTATAAAAATCAGCAACAGATTGAGTTGTAAAGGGATGGTCTATGCCATACATAGCCTCACGATTAAATAAGAGCGCAAAGGTTCGGCCTATTTTATCGACTGTTTGTTTCTTTATTTTAGATTTGGTCATTTTAAAGCCTTTTTATTGCAGGTATTTTCTCTGATACTCCTCAAGATCGTTAAAAATATCACGACAGGTTGCATATCTTTGATCAGGGTCAAAGGCAGTAGCCCTTTGCACAACCCGGTCCATATCTTGATTGAGTATTAAATTAAGCTCAGACGGTTTTTTTAGGAAAATTCCTTTTTTATTTACTGCTTTTTGTTTGAGTAGATGAGCTTTGGATTTATGCTCAGGTAAAGGCAATTTTGGTACAAGCATCTCAAAAAGCATTGTACCCACCGCGTAAATATCTGTTCTACCGTCTATCGCCGATCCTAATACCTGCTCAGGAGCTATATATGTCGGAGTCCCTCGAATCATAGGATGCTTTTCATCCTCACCACGTAAGACTTTAGCAACACCGAAATCAGAAACTATAGGCCTTTGGGTATGCTTTTCTATAAGGATGTTGGCCGGCTTAATGTCTCTATGAATGATTTCCTGGGTGTGAGCATAATCAAGAGCATCAAGAACCTGGGTGATAATCCTGATAGTGGTCTGGACCGGCAGTACACGTTTAGAAGGCAGGATATTCTTTTGCGCTCTTGTCAAAAAGTGTGAGAGCGCGCTCCCCTGAACCAGTTGCATGGTAAAAAAAAGGAACTCTTCTGTCTCGCCGACTTCATATACAGGAATAATATTCGGATGGGAGAGTATGGCCGCCGATTCGGCCTCCTGCCGGAAGAGATCTGCTGTCTTTTGGGTAAGGAGGCTCTTGGGAAGTATTTTTATTGCAATCTGGCGTTTCAGTGTCCTCTGGAATGCAATGAAAACAATAGCCATTCCGCCACGAGCCAATTCCTTGACAATTGTAGATGTTCCGATCTCTTGGCCGATAAGATGATCTACATTTAATTTCCCGATTGACGTCATGAGCAGAAATATTCCAATCATTAAAAGAGGCATTTGCAAAACGGCACTTTTCGAAGTCTGCGCTTATCTGTCCGATTTCTGCGTTAGGCTCAAATTTCGGCACTTTAGTGAAGCTTTAGCGCTATCCTCGATCCGCCTCAGGCGGACCTGTGGTTAATCCGCCAGAGGCGGATCGCCTTCCTTGAACTCGAACAAAAATTACCATTTTTCAAAGGTCTCTAAAAGTAACGATTATTGTTACATTAATATGTTAAAAAGATTTCTGAGAGGCAGCAATCGAAATTCTTTCAGGCCCCAAATCGAATCTCAACAGGTTTCCTAATCTTCAATAATATTAAAAAGTGCCATAAATTAAATATATTATATATTATTATAAAAAACATGGAAGGTCAAGAAAAGAATCTGGGGCCAAAGTAAATCGATTGAATTGGTAAGAACTATCTTTTAAAAGAAGATTCAGCGATATTGCTAAATTGCGATGTGCTTTCGACAGTACCGCAAAATACGGGATCATTGTCGGCATCTCATACCTAATATTTGCATGAACTGTCCGCTAACTGTTGCCACATATTACAATACGGCTTTGAGCGCTTCGATCAGCCGATCGACATTTTCCTGGCGTGCGGTATGACCCATCAGCCCGATGCGCCAGATTTTTCCGGCAAGGGGCCCTAAGCCGGCGCCGATTTCGATCTTGCGTTCGGCTAACAACTTTTTGCGAACATCCGCTTCATCCACCTCAAGGAAAGTAAATAAAAAATTGCTCAGGCAATTCAATACATCATTCTGAGTCCAATATTTTATTTACTTTCCTTGAAAGCTCTCCCATATTAAAGGGCTTTTGAATAAAGCCGTTGCAGCCTCGCTTCAGTATTCCCGTGGCCTGACCATCGATACTGTAACCGCTGGAAAGAAGTACTTTCACTTGGGGATTGATTTCCTTCAATTTGTCATAGACTTCACCACCACTTATTTTCGGCATAATCAAATCCAGGATGACCAGGTCAATCTTAGCGCTGTTGGCTTGATATTCTGAAATCGCTTCCTTACCGCTGGTGGCTTTAAGCACTCTATAACCTAATTTTTCAAGCATCTCAATGCTGACATCAATTATAATTTCCTCATCGTCAACCAGCAAAATCGTACCCTTTCCCTGTTTAACCCGGATTGGGCCTTTGTGGGGGATGTGTGTATGAATATTCGGTTTATCCAATGCCGGAAAATAAATATAAAAGGTCGTTCCGACACCTTGCTCGGAATCGACATCGATATACCCGCCATGGGCTTTAATGATACCATATACTGATGCCAATCCTAAACCCGTGCCTCTGCCCAATCCCTTTGTCGTAAAAAAAGGATCAAAAATGCGCTCCAGCGTTTTAGTATCCATGCCTTCACCAGTATCGGTAACTTGTAGCATCACGTAATTGGCTGCTACAGGCTTGTATTGTTTGTCCGTCATATCTTGCGAATTGATGTTCGTGGTTTTAAGGGTGAGATCGCCTCCCCCCGGCATTGCATCGGCAGCATTAATAAATAAGTTGAAAAGAATCTGTTCTATCTGGGTCCTGTCTGCCTCGATCTCCGACAGGTCTGGTTCAAACCGTCGGTTAATAGTAATCTCCTTTCGGGTACGACCAAACGTTTCAGCACTCTCGTCAATGATCTGGTTCAAAACAAGGCGTCTTGCTTCATATTTTCCCTTTCTGGCATAACCTAGTAGCTGACTGGTCAGTCTGGCCCCGCTTTTAATACTTTCTTCTATATTTTTAAGTTTTTTGTAGTGTGGGAATGAGCTGTCAATATCAAAAAGCAGCAGCGAAATATTTCCCTGAATTCCCATCATTAGATTATTAAAATCATGAGCAATTCCGCCTGCAAGAGTTCCAATCGATTCCATCCTTTGGGCATGCTGCCATTGTGCTTCGAGTTTTTTCCTTTTGGTAACGTCAATCAGGCTTCCTTCATAGTAAAGTACACCACCGTCTGCGTCTCGGACAATTCGGGAATAATTTTCAACCCAAATGATCGTTCCATTGTACTGGCGCATTTGACTTTCAAACGCATGCTTGTTCTTTATTGTTACAACCTGCTGATGGAACAGGTCCCGAGCTTTAGGGTTGACATATAAATCCTGTGCATTACGGCCTAAAAATGTTTCAAGATCAGGATACCCTAGTATTTCCACCAGGGTTGGATTTGAATCAAGAATTTTACCATCCGGTGTTGTACGATAGAGCCCTACAGGAACGCCGTCGAATAGACTCCGGTAATGTTCTTCACTTTGTTTTAAAGCCCCTTGGGTTAGCTTGAGTTCGGCAAGGCGCTGTTCAAGACGAATG
>DAOWEJ010000008.1 GCA_030638575.1 Deltaproteobacteria bacterium
ATATCTGTCAATCCGGATGTTTACTGTTGAGTTTGTTTATATTTTTTTTGATTATGGTAAGGGTGTCGTCCCGAGTCTGGTATCCCAGGCCCCGGGAGCCTGTGTGGAGCATCAATGTTACCTGCCCTTCAAAGAGCCCGAACACGTTAGCTGCCTTTTGATCATAAACATCTTCGACCACGCCGACTTCAATAAAATGATTTCCCGATCCCAACGTTCCGAGCTGCTTTCGGCCTCTTTCAAGGGCCCTATCGCTTAGCACATCAGGATCAGCATTCGGCATGCATCCGTTGTCTTCCGTATGTTCAATATCCATATCGTTGCCAAAACCCTGGCTCACAGCCCACCGGCTGCCCTGTTTGAGTACCTTTTTTTCTTCTTTTACGGAAAGCTTTATCGAACCGGTGGAACCGACGCCTGAAGGGATGTTTTGGTAAAGGGCATTTACAAGGTCTTTAAGTTTTGGCCTTACTTCTTTTTCAACAAGGGCGGTTGTTGCCAGACGGACGCCGCAGTTTATGTCGTACCCGACTCCTCCGGGTGATATGATGCCGGTCTCCCAGTCAAAAGCAGCAACACCACCGATGGGAAAACCGTATCCCCAGTGCATGTCCGGCATGGCCATGGATGCCTTTAAAATTCCGGGTAGCGTAGCAACATTTGCCACCTGCTTTAAGGGCTCATTTTGTTTTTCGCCCTTTAGCATCTGTTCACTGGCATAAATCATGCCGGGCACACGCATTTCGCCGGTTTTGGGGACTTCCCAGCGGTATTTGTCTATTCTTTTTAATTGGATTGTCATTTTTCCAGCGCCTTAATATTTGATAACTTCGTTAAAAGTTGAATTTATATTTCACCGCTGAGGCGCGAAGAGCGCAGAGTTTAAGGGTTTTTTGTTTTCCATTGAGAGGATGGAAAATAAAAAGAAACGCATTATAAAGATTATCGCCTTGAAGATATATTGTATTTAGATTGGACAGTTTAGTTTTTAAATTGTCGCCTCTCACGACAGTTTAAAAAAATTAAATTTCTTTGCGTACCTTGCGGCTTTGCGGTGAATATTTTCCTTATACATCAAATATTATCCTCGACTCCCAGCCATCTGTTACCTGGTTAACCTGAATCTGGTGGTAAGTTACAGCTTTAATATCATTTTTTATCACATGGTGATCAGGCTTAAATGAGTCAATTTTCAAGGTTGCAGTCAGATTATATTCCAAAAGCGTTTGAATATCAATATGTTTGACAAGAAGCTCTTTGCCTGTCCATAAGTACAGAAGTTCTCTGAGCCAATTAACCATAAGATCAGGCCAGTCATTTCCTGTTACGTTTATTTTTAACTCTTTTTCCGGCTGCAAGTCTTTGATAACTGTAATTTGATCAAACATAGCATAAGCTGCATTGGAAAACAGATCCTTTAAATCTGATCCAAAAACATGAATGCCGAAATCGGCGGTATGATCGATGAGTCTGTATTTCATTAAAATATTATTTCACCGCAGAGACGCGAAGAACGCAGAGATTATTTTCTTTTTCATTTGCCTCTGAGAGGGAGGCAAATGAAAACTAATCATCCTTCGGCGAATCAATGCTAATAAGCTAAAAGCTATTTACTTCGAAGCCTGCGCTTATCTGCCCGCAGGGCTGAGCTTTTTCTCTTTGCCGTCCTCTCAACGGCAAAGAGAAAGATTAAATCCTCTGCGTTCTTCGCGCCTCTGCGGTGAGTAATTAAAACTGACGATTATTCCTTTAGCTTGTTTACAATTCTAATAATGCCGTCGCGCATTACTAAAGTGGTTTAATAGGCTTTGCATTTAACTGGGCAGGGAAGCCGAAAAGCAAAACGACATAACCTTTCGGGTAATATGTCATCTGGGTTAGTTACTATGTCTCGAAATAATCTGTAGTGCGTTGCGTGTTACGAGTTCAAAATCCTGAAGTACATTCCGATGAAAAACCCGTAACCCATAACTCGCAACTCGTAACTATAATACACGATACAACAAGATTTTGCTAAATAGAAATGATAAATTACGTTGTTGCTATAAGCTGTCCCCAGCAACCTCTCCCGTCTTTTCCGTGCTGTATCCACCCAGTGCTTCAACACGCCTTTTAAAATCTTCGGTATTTATAATTTCAAGCAGAATTTGGATATTTTCCGATTCAAAATGTATTTCCGGAATAACCAGGTCGTACTGTTCAGTAACAACAGGGATAAAATCGAGGTTCAGGGCCTTTGCAGCAGCATAGATACCCAACCCGACATCAACAGTGCCGCTTAATACAGCAACAGCAACCGACATGTGGGTAAATTCCTCGTCCTCGTATCCTTTTATTGTTGAGGGATCGATCCCAAGCTTTTTTAATTTGTAATCGAGCAGAATCCTGGTACCGGAACCTGACTGCCTGTTCATAAAAGCTATATCATCGCGGCCAATATCTTCAATTCCTTTAATCCCTTTTGGATTTCCAGGTTGTACAATCAATCCCTGGTCCCTTATTACAAGATTGACAAGTTTGACATTTACTTTTGGTATATATCTTTTTATGTATGATATATTATACGAGCCATCTTCTGTGTCGAGAAGATGCGATCCTGCAAGGTGGCACACACCTTTTTTGAGGGCCATCAACCCGCCCATACTCCCAACGTGGCTGGAAGAAAGCGTCAGGCTGCTGTCTCTTGCCTTTAGCTGGTCAGCCAGAACATCAAGGGTGTTATCATGGCTACCTACGACAACGATGGTATTATTGATAGAAGGGAGAGAACGCAAAAGTTCCGCAAAGACAGGCTCATTATCCTTTAATCCTTCCATATGGTTAGGTATCCTGATAATGCCATCCGCCTCTGTTATGGAGGTTATACAGCCTGCTCCCCTGGGAAGCGGAGTTGCAACAATCCTGCCGCTGACTTCACCAAGCTTTACGCGCAGAAATTCTTCAACACCGAGTTTCGATGCGATTTTCCGGGTCGGTTCAACCTGAACGGTTTTTCGTTCCTGGTCCGGCCGGCCCAGCATCCTGTAAATCAGAGGTTGTACAAACTGCTCAAAGGCAATAATTGCAGATACCGGATACCCGGGTATTCCAAATACGGGCTTGCTGTTAATATCGCCGATAATAACAGGTTTTCCGGGCATTATAGTAACACCATGAACGAGCACTTCACCTAAATCTGTAATTACACCCTTTGCATAATCTTCAGATCCTGCCGAAGATCCGCCGATAATTAATACCATATCAAAGTTGCTTTCTATTGCATCTGAAACAGCCTTTTTTATATTTTGGGCATCATCCATCACCACATCATGCTTTATATAGATTCCGCCACATGATTCAGTCAGCTTGCCAAGAACATATGAGTTTGATTCAAGTACTTCACCCGGCTTTAGCTTGTTAAGGTCAATATCGTTCCAGGAAACAAGCTCAGAACCTGTTGGAATAATAAGTATGTTTGGCTTTTTTCTAACAGGAACTGAAAATATTCCCCCGGAAAGAAGCGCTCCCACGCAGTAGGGTGTGATAACATGATTCCGAGGGAATAAGAGTTCGGTTGCAACAATATCTTCCCCCATTTTCCGGACATTTTGCCACGGAAATGCAGGGGCTTCGATTACGACACGGCTTTCATCCTGAACAATGATATGTTCGATCATAATAACTGCATCGGCATTTTCAGGCATCACATGACCGGTATTGATATAAAAAGCGTCCTTGCCGACAATCAGCTCCTTTGGCTTTGAATCATTGGCGCCAAAAGTTGTCTCGGCCTTTACGGCGATTCCGTCCATTGCCGCAGCATGGAAATTGGGAGAGGAAAGCCTGGCTACAGCAGGCTCGGCAAGTACCCGGCCAACAGCATCCGGCACTGAAACTGTTTCGGTGTCAAGTATTCCGGAAGCCGGAAACCGTTCAAAAAGGATTTCATGAGCCTCTTTTAGAGTTTTCATTTTCAGATATATATTGCGCTTTTTATTCATAACAATTCACCTGTTTTGTAATATTTTTTTGACAGGATTTACATGATATTCAGGATATAAATTATCTAAAATAATCTTAATATTTAACCTTGATTATGCACTTGAAAATAATCTTGTTTATCCTGTCAGGTTACTTTTCAATTTTTATGAAAGGAGCCGGTTTCAAAACGTTTCAGTTTGTTCAAGGTCAAGGAAGGCGAAAATTTTAACCACAGGAATACATGTAGTATTTCGAGGATTAAATTTTGAGCCTGACGCAGAAATTGGGCAAAATGGGACGTTTTGAAATTGGCTCATAAAGGGATAACTTCCACCTTGCTGCCCTTATCCAGTCCTTCCGTATTAATTCCGACTTCGATAAGACCGTCGGCCTTTACCATGGTATTGATAAGGCCCGACTTGCCGAGTATCGGTTCAGCCCACAGGACATCCTCTTTTTCAAACAGGCGCACACGGACATAATCGACCCGTCCCTGGGCGGATGATATGTTTCTGCTCAAAAGGGCGGAAAGCCACCATTTTTTTGTATTTTGAAGGGTCATGCCGGCTATATGTTTGATAAAGGGGTGTACAACTGTTTTAAAAACAACCATAGCAGAGGTCACATGTCCGGGCAGCCCCCAAAAAGCCTTGTTTTGAGTCTTTGCCAGTATGGTGGGTTTTCCAGGACTTATGGAAATTCCGTGCACAAGTATGCTGGAGTCAGGCAGGTTTGAGAGAACTTCGATTGTGTAATCACGAACACCTACGGAACTGCCACCTGAAATCAGTACCATGTCCGACTGGGAAAGGGCCTCAGCACATTTGCTGTAAAGAGCATCATAATCATCACGAACAATCCCAAAAGTAAGCGGTATGCATCCTGCTTCCTGAACCTGGCCGGAAAGGGTATATGTATTGATATCGCGAATCTGTCCCGGTCCCGGAATTTCATCAACCGGTACAACCTCGTCCCCGGTGGATATGATACCGATTATCGGCTTTTTAAAAACTTTAATCGTCTCTTTTCCGATGGCGGCAAGGAGCCCGGTTTCCTGGGGTCTTAATTTCCGCCCGGAAGATAAAATTATCTCCCCTTTTTTTATATCTTCACCTGCTTCAACAACATGCTGCCCCGGCGCAACACTTCTGTATACTTCAATGGTTGTATCATCCAGAACTTCGGTGTGCTCAATCATAACAATACTGTCTGAACCTTCCGGCAACATGCCACCGGTTGAGATTTTGGCGGCTTCACCGGTGCTGATTGTGAAATCAGGAGATTCACCCATGGCAACAGAGCCTTTTACAGCAAGATATGCGGGATTTCCCTCTGTTGCACCAAAGGTTGATGATCCGCGGACAGCGTATCCGTCCATGGTTGAGCGGGAAAAAGCCGGCAGATCGATATCTGAGACAATATCATCGGCAAGAACCCTGCCGGTCATTTCGGACAAAGAGACTTCTTCGGTCTTTACGCAGGGGAAAAGAGAAGTATATTCAAAAACCTTATTTAAATCTGTTACTTTAAAGAATTCTTTCATAATTATTATTTTTCACCACCCCGGAGGAATAACCCTTCGGGATTCCACCCCGATGGAATAAAAATAAAAACAAATTCCATTGGGCAGGCGGATTTTCACGGAAATTCACTGATAAAAAAATGTTTTATTTTCACCGCAGAGCCGCAAAGCACGCAAAGAATCTTTTTTTTTATTGCTTTCCGCTGAGAGGGCGGAAAGCAAAAAGAATTCATCCCTACGGGAAAAATAATTTGGTATAAAAACAAATAGTTGTAACAATAAAAACGCTGATTGATTTTCCTTTGCCGTCCTCTCAACGGCAAAGGAAAAAACTTATAACTCTGCGTTCTTTGCGTCTTTAGCGAAGCGGGCGGTAAAAGAAATCTATATAAAATACGTCATCGAATTAACGAATTAGAGCACTAAGTGTCTATGTTTTATTTATCTGTGATTTTCCGTGTCTTTCCGTGGTAATTTTTATTTTACAAGTGGCAATGCCGCTCTGAATTCATCAGTACCGGCTTTCCTGAGGAGCTCGTACATAAGCATCTCGGTCGATGTAATGGTAACGCCGCTTTGTTTCATCCTGTCTAAAGCGATCTCCCAATTATGAGGTGAACGGGAAGCCACAGCATCACTCACAGTATGTATGCTGTATTCAGGCGGCGCATCCAGAGCTGTTTGTGTGACACAGATATGGGACTCTATTCCGGTGAGGATTAATGTTTTTCTGTTAAACCGGCTGATATGATCAGCAAATTCTTCTAATCCGAAACAGCTGAATGTTATCTTTGTAATAGGCTCGATTTCACTTATCTCTGATTTTATTTCATCAACGGTATCTCCGAGATTTTGCTGCTCGGTAAGGACAATGGGAAGCTGAAGTATTTTTGCCAGCTTAACCAGCTTTATAACATTTTCTATGGCATTTTCAGCTCCGGTAATAACAGGAACCAGTTTTTTTTGCATATCTATCACAACCAATATACAATCTTCTTTGTTCAACAACGAGGAACTTGATGGCATGTTTATACCTCCTTTATTTGATGGCGTCGTCAAAAGTCCCATCTACTGCTTTGTAGCGGTTTTTCAGGAACTCGACATACTATATGTATAGTCTCGTCCCTGAAAAACCGCTACGCCTTGTAAATGAGCCTTTTTACTTAGCCATCCGACGCTTATTCAAAGACTTTTTACGAAACGTTTTAAGTTTTAGGTATTAAATTTTAAGTCTCTGTCAAAACAGATAATATCATTAACATAAAGCATAAAACTTAACACTTAAAACCTGACGAATTCGACTTTTTGCGAATTCATCAATGTTTATCAAGTAACATAATAACGATTTTGCTTCAAGTATTTAGGCTGCTTATCTTTTCTTAAAAATTATGTTTACTTGCAAAATCCTGAAAAAAGGTTATAACTGCATAAATAGAGATGATCATGAACAAAAAACCTTGCTGAGGATCCCAACCCGGACAAGCCGGAAAAGAAAAAGATTTTTTGCCATTAAAAACAACAAATTTACAACCAAGGTAGGTACTAAGAGGAAACCATGCCAGACGAGTCTGAATCGCAGATATACGTACAACGGGCGGAAAAGCCTAAATTTCTAACCCGAATCCGGTTTGATGAGTTAAATCTGCCGTTAGAGATCATATCCGGTCTAAAGGATGCGGGTTTTACTTTTTGTACTCCCATTCAAGCTGAAACCCTTCCTGTATCCCTGACCAACAGGGATGTTGCCGGACAGGCACAAACAGGCACGGGGAAGACAGCGGCATTCCTTGTTACAGTATTCAACAGAATTTTGTCTTTGCATGAGCATATACCCGACACGCCGTCAGCGCTTATTGTTGCGCCAACCCGTGAACTGGCTTTACAGATCTATGAGGAAGCCATGGTCATCGGACGGCATACAGGCTTGAGAATAGCTCAGGTCGTCGGAGGAGTTGACTACCAGAAGCAGGCCGAAATACTTCGCCGGGGCGTGGACGTTATCATATGCACTCCCGGCAGGATCATCGACTATTTCAAGCAGGGTATTTTTAAAACCAACGGCATTAAGTTGCTGGTTATTGACGAGGCTGATCGTCTTCTTGACCTTGGTTTTGAAAAGGACATGCGATATTTGCTGAGCAAATTACCCCATTATGAAAAAAGGCAGTCGATGCTTTTTTCTGCTACGCTCTCTTTTCGCGTCATGGAGCTGACTTACGAATATATGAACCTGCCTGAATTCATCTCAATCACCCCTGAAGAGGTGATTGTAGAAGGGGTTGAGCAATCTTTGTTTCATGTCGGCAACGAACAAAAGTTACAGCTTCTTCTAGGTTTGCTGAAAAGGGAGAACTGGATACGTGTTCTTATTTTTGTAAACACGAAAACAGGAGTAAATTGGCTTACATCAAAACTCAAGGGCAACAGATGGCCTGCTGAAGGAATTACGGGGGATCTTCCTCAGCGCAAAAGATTCAACCTGATGGGGCGGTTCAAGGATGGCCATATAAAGATTCTTGTAGCAACGGATGTAGCTTCAAGAGGCATCCATGTCGAGGATATAAGCCATGTAATAAATTACGACCTTCCCCAGGATTCAGAGAATTATATTCATCGGATCGGCCGTACTGCAAGGGCAGGAAAAACCGGACATGCACTGTCGATTGCATGCGAGAAATATGTCTTTCATCTTGAGCCCCTTGAGGAAATGCTTGGCTATAAGATTCCGGTTGTTTGGCCTGAAAATGACTGGTTCATAGAAGACAAGGCCGGCCCGGTTTTTATTGCTACGCATGATCGAAGGAAAAGATCTGCACATAGACCAACACATGTAAAAAAGCGCCATACCAGACAAAAAATTTCTGAAAAAGTAAAAAGAAGCTCTTGTCCTGGCGCTTATTTCGGTTTTGGTCCGCCGTCAGAGAATAAAAACAGGCCTGCACCACCCGCTCATAAAGACCAACCTGGCGATAGAAA
>DAOWEJ010000124.1 GCA_030638575.1 Deltaproteobacteria bacterium
TACAAGTACACGGCAACCGCTTGCCCCGATTGGATGCCCCAGCGCTACACTTCCACCGTTTACATTTACAATTTCAGAATTGAGTCCAAGCTCTCGCAATACTGCTATTGTTGATCCGCTGAAGGCTTCGTTAACCTCATAAAGATCGATATCCTCAATATTGATTCCCTCTTTTTTCAGGCATTTTGGAATGGCCCAGATGGGCGCTACAAGAACGTATTTCATGTCGAGACCGAATGACGCCTGGGCACCAACGGTTGCCATGATGTCACAGCCGAGTTCATCGGCTTTTTCTTTTGACATAACTACTACTGCTGCGGCACCATCGCTGATGATGGATGCATTTCCTGCGGTTCCGAGCCCATCCTTTTTAAATGCGCCTCTCATTTTGGACAAAATCTCAAAACTTGTTTCCATGGGACATTCGTCCTGGCTGAAGACAACAGGGTCACCTTTTCTCTGGGGAATTTCAACAGGGACAATTTCATCTTTAAATCGGCCTGAATTTATAGCTTCGTTGGCGCGTTTATACGATTCGGCTGCATATCTATCCTGATCTTCACGGCTGACATTATACTTTTCAGAACAAAGCTCATTTGAAATACCCATATGAAAATCGTTTACAATATCCCAGAGTCCGTCGTGGATCATACTGTCTACAAATTGGCCGTGGCCCATACGATAACCGAAACGACCCTTTTCCAGATAATAGGGAGCCATGCTCATGTTTTCCATGCCGCCTGCGACCACAACATCCGCATCACCAAGCTGAATTGCCTGGGCTGCGAGCATCACGGTCTTAAGTGCAGATCCGCAAACCTTGTTAATCGTGATACATTCCGCTTCCCAGGGCATGCCGGCCTTGACCGCTGCCTGCTTTGCAGGGTTCTGGCCATAACCCAGGGGCAGCACCTGTCCCATCATTACTTCATCAACCACTTCTTTTTCGATTCCGGCCCGTTTAATCGCTTCTTTAATTACAATGGCGCCCAGATTGGTAGCACCGATTTTCCCCAATGAACCGCTAAAACTGCCCAAAGGCGTCCTGACTGCACTTACTATTACTGCTTCTTTCATAAGTTTTTCTCCTTTTACTTTTTAGTCCGTAAATACACTTTTTTGAAAGGATAACTGGATATTCAAAATTTAAATTACCAAACTAGTTTACCTCTTTTAAAAATGCTCCCAGAGTAGCATTCAGGTGATCCGGTTTAAAGGCGGGTCTTGTTTGAGCGTGTTAGTAAGCGTTAAGAAAGAACAACAAATAAGCATTTTTTGCATGTAAGCCAGATAATATATTCGTTTAGCTGGCTTTTTATAAAAGGATTGCACCTGTTTTTTCTTTACGCTTACTTATACGTGAGTTCGACACGCCTTTAAACCGGATTATCTGAATGCGGCCTTTCAAAACAGTAAAGCGTTACAAAGTTTGATGAATTCAGAAAAATAACCATTTAGAAATCGGAAACTACATATTTCTTCTATACTGCCCTCCAACATCGTACAACGCATTGGTAATCTGGCCCATACTGCAGCAACGGACTGAATTCATCAGTTCGTCGAATATATTTTCACCGCTCAGGGCTACCTTCTGGAGCCGCTTCAGAGCTTCCGGTGCCTGTTTTTCATGACGTTTTTTAAATTGTGCCAGTCGTTTTAACTGGGATTCTTTTTCTTCTTCTGTCGCCCGTGCCAGTTCAAGACAGGACGGCCCTTCCACCAAATCACCGGCAGCATCAGCATCCGGGTCTCGGAAGGTGTTGACACCGATAATGGGGTATTTCCCTTCGTGTTTCAGCACTTCGTAATAAATCGATTCCTCCTGAATCTTGCTGCGTTGATAACCGGTTTCCATGGCCCCAAGAACACCACCTCGTTCGGTGATCTTATCAAACTCCATTAGCACGGCTTCTTCAACAAGATCGGTCAGTTCTTCAACGACAAAGCTTCCCTGTAATGTGTTCTCGTTTTTAGCCAGGCCCCATTCTCTATTAATGATCAATTGAATGGCCAGAGCGCGTCTCACCGATTCGGTGCTCGGTGTGGTAATGGCTTCGTCAAAGGCATTTGTGTGAAGGCTCTGGCAGTTATCATAGATGGCGCATAACGCCTGGAGAGTGGTACGTATATCATTGAATTGGATATCCTGGCTGTGCAGTGAACGTCCTGAAGTCTGAATATGATACTTGAGCATCTGACTGCGGTCGGAGGCACTGTACTTTTCCCGCATGGCAACGGCCCAGATGCGTCGGGCTACCCGCCCGATTACAGTATATTCCGGGTCCATGCCGTTGGAGAAGAAAAAGGAAAGGTTTGGACAGAAACTGTCAAGGGGCATTCCGCGTGACAGGTAGTATTCCACATAGGTAAAGCCGTTGGCAAGTGTAAAGGCAAGCTGGGAGATGGGGTTGGCGCCGGCTTCAGCAATATGGTAGCCTGATATGGAAACGGAATAGAAGTTGCGGACGTCGTTATCTATAAAAAAGTCCTGGATATCACCCATCATCTTAAGGGCAAACTCAATGGAGAAGATACAGGTATTCTGGCCCTGATCTTCCTTTAGAATATCCGCCTGGATCGTACCGCGAACATTTGACAAGACCGTGGCGCGGATCTTTTCGTAATTTTTTTTGGAGGGCTTTTTTCCATTCTTCTCGATATACTTGTCCATCTGCTGATCAATGGCGGTGTTTAAGAACATGGCCAGCATAATAGGGGCAGGACCATTGATTGTCATGGAAACTGATGTATTAGGGGCGCACAGATCAAACCCTCCGTAAAGCACTTTAACATCATCCAGCGTGCAGATACTGACCCCCGAGTTGCCTATTTTGCCGTAGATATCCGGCCGCCTTTCAGGATCATACCCATAAAGGGTGACCGAATCAAAGGCGGTGGACAACCGTTTGGCCTCATAATCGGCTGACAACATCTTAAAGCGGAGGTTTGTTTTTGCCGGGTCGCCCTCGCCTGCGAACATTCGTGTAGGGTCTTCCCCCACCCTTTTCAAGGGAAACACACCGGCTGTGTATGGAAAATATCCTGGCAGGTTTTCCCTTCGCATCCACCTGTAGATCTCTCCGGGATCCTTGAAGGTGGGAAGAGAGACCTTGCGGATCTTTTGATGGGACAGGGACTCCGAATAGAGGGGAAGGCGGATTTCCCGGCCACGAACTTCATAGATCAGTTCATCTTTGCTGTATTTATCTTTTAGTTCTTTCCATTGTTTAATCAGGGAAGAGGTCTCTTTATCCAGGTTCGTTTCAACTTTTTTTACTTCTTCTTTAAGTCGTGCAATAAGCGCCTGGGTATCGCCCTCAAGGGTCTTAGCAGTCTCTTTCAGATGCCAGGCCTGACGAAGCGCATCGGCCTGCTTTTCAGTTTGTTTGTGATAAGATCTTACCGTATCGGAGATTTCGGCAAGATAGCGGGTGCGTTCCGGGGGAATAATGATGGTTTTTGAACTGGATACTTTTTCCTCAGGCATGGGAAGGCTGGATTTGAACTGGATTCCGGTTTTTTCGGCGATGGTATCCAGAACTGCGTTATAGAAAGCCGTTACTCCGTCATCGTTGAATTTGGAAGCTATTGTTCCGAACACCGGCATCTCCTCCGGCGATTTGGTAAAGGCGTTTAGATTGCGTTGTACCTGTTTGCGTACATCCCGCACTGCATCCTCACCGCCCCTTTTTTCATACTTATTCACCACAACAATATCGGCAAAATCGAGCATGTCGATTTTTTCAAGCTGAGAGGCGGCTCCGAATTCACTTGTCATCACATAAATGGAGAGGTCCACCAGATCGATAATGTGAGAATCCCCCTGTCCGATACCGGCGGTTTCAGCAATTATAAGGTCGTAACCTGCCGCCTTGACAACCTTAATAGCGTCGGGAAGGGCGTCAGGGATTTCGATATGGGATCGTCGGGTGGCAAGACTTCGCATATAAACTTTCGGACTTCCAATGGCATTCATCCTAATTCTGTCACCCAGCAATGCTCCGCCTGTCTTGCGCCGGGAAGGATCACTGCTGATAATCGCCAGATAAAGATCCGGCTGATCGTGAAGAATACGCTGGATAAACTCATCGGTTAAAGAAGATTTTCCTGAGCCTCCGGTACCGGTTATGCCGATGACAGGAACTTTCCGATCAGCAATTTTTATTTCAAGTTCTGCCCGGAGATTTTTCAGGTTGCCGTTGCCCTGTGCCTTCGCTTTTTCCACAGAGGTGATCAGGTTGGCCACCAGCGGTTTATTGTCCGGATTTAGTTTTTCCAGGTCAAAGTCATCTCCTTTGGCTCTCGGATAGTCCATAAGTTCGACCATATTGTTAATGATGCCCTGAAGCCCCCACTTAGCACCGTCTTCAGGGGAGTAAATCCTGGTAACGCCATAGTCTTCAAGCTCTTTAATTTCCTCTGGAACAATCACTCCTCCCCCGCCACCGAACACCTTGATGTGAGAGGCGTTCTTTTCTTTAAGAAGATCGACGAGATATTTAAAAAATTCCATATGGCCGCCCTGATAACTGGAAACGGCTAACCCCTGGGCATCCTCATCAACAGCGGCATCTACAATATCCTGGACCGACCGGTTATGTCCCAGGTGGATTACCTCTGTTCCGGTTGACTGCAAAATCCTTCGAAAAATATTGATGGATGCATCATGACCATCAAAAAGCGAAGTTGCCGTAACTACCCTTACATGATGTTTGGGTTTGTATATTTCAGTTTTGGGACTCATGACTCCTCCTGATTTATGTAAATGTTCCGAGAATAAAATCGGTTTGACATTCAATATAATCTTCAATGCTGTAATGGCGTGAGAGAAACCAGCGCCTGAATGTCCACATATGGCCCAGCACGGTAATATTATGAGCGGCAAGCTCAATGGAACGTTCATCCAGATGGGGGAAATCTTTTGATGAAACAATGCCCGCCAGTACTTTGACTATAAGACCTGTAATTCGAAGTTCATTTTCAAGGACTCTTTTTTTCCACTGGGAAGGCAAAGATTGGGTTTCCTGGTAGACGAGGAGAATAAAATCGCTCATACGGTGACAAACCATGAAGTATTCCCGGATTACTTCCGCCAGGAGTTCTTTACCCCCTGAGGCCCTGTTCAACGCCTGGGAAACACCCTGTTCAACTTCAGCATGGATCGATTCGCAGACAAGGTATAAGATATCCTCTTTGGAAGCCACATATTCATACAACGAGCCGATTGAAAATCCGGCTGCATTGGCAATCTGGCGGGTTGTTGTTTTGTGAAAGCCTTTTTTTATGAAGAGCTTAGCTGCTGCATCAATGATTTGACGCCGTCTCCGTTCAACAAGAGCAGGATTTTTTATTTGCGTGTGGACATCTTTTGTTCTTATAGATTGCTGCATAATAAGTTAAGGCATTTAGCGTTGAAATTATAATCAGGGTAATTTTTCGAGCGAGCGCTCGTTCAGAATATTTACCATGCATTTAGTTTCCTTGTCAAGTTTTTCCTTGACAAGATCAAATAATTAGCTATAAATAAAAACTGAGCGAGCGCTCGTTCATTTATTCGGTATATGGAGGTAAGCATGAGTGACAATGTTCTACTGAAAGAAGAAAAGGATGGTGTTGTAACCCTTACCCTTAATCGCCCTGAAGTGATGAATTCCTTTAATTTTGCCTTGCTTCATGCCCTAAAAGCGGAAATTGAGGCATTGCGGTTTAATCCTGATATCAGGGTGATAATAATCACAGGGACAGGTGAAAAGGCATTTTGCTCCGGAGCGGATCTTAAAGAGCGGGTAACCCTGACCCCCATTCAAGTAAAGGAATACATTTTTACTATAAGAAATCTTTTTACTTCGATTGAACAGCTAAATAAGCCTGTTATTGCAGGGGTAAACGGTGTAGCACTGGGCGGGGGAACAGAGCTTGCACTGGCATCTGATATTCGCATCGCATCGATGAACGCCAACCTGGGACTTACGGAAACCCGCCTTGCAATAATTCCAGGCGGAGGCGGTACCCAGAGACTTCCCAGGCTTGTAGGGAAAGGCAAAGCAAAGGAACTTATATTTACCGGTCAGCGGGTTGGAGCAAAGGAAGCGCTTAAAATCGGCCTTGTGAATAAGATATGTGAACTCGATATGCTGATGGATGAATGTAACAAAATGGCAACCATGATTTGTGAAACCGGTCCCATAGCTATTGAACAGGCAAAGTATGCAATAAATTACGGCCTTGAGACAGATCTGCACACGGGCCTTGCTATTGAATCGAATGCCTACTGGGTTTGCATACCTACTGAAGACCGTCTGGAAGGCCTTGCTGCTTTTCGTGAAAAAAGAAAGCCGGTGTATAAGGGGAAATAGTAGAGTTTTTAGTAACCGTTCACAGTTGTCGGTTCACAGTTCACAGTTTTCCCAATGAACTATGCAACGGCTGAAGCATTATGGATATTGATCTCAATTCGTAACTACTCAAGTAATCAGGCTGAAGCTTTTTAGACTGAAGGCTGAAGGGGTCAGAAAAGCACGATTGCCGTATTTTGTCTGAAATATATGATTCTTGCATCAAACATGGCTTTAAAATGCGCTTTTTCCTAACAGTCTTCAACCTTCAACCTATCCACCTGAGTAGCTACAAGTTATTTATTCAAGCCATTAAACCTGGTTCTCTGGGCCAGAATTCTTTAACAAGGAGGATTTCATGACAGAATATGATTTTTGGAAAATATTCCCGAGAATGCCTAAAAAAGTAACTATCGGCGATATAACCATTCGTGACGGCTTTCAGCATGAAGAAAAATTCATCTCTACCGCTGCTAAAAAGTTTTATCTCGAAGAGCTTATATTTGCAGGTTGTCGTCATATCGAAGTGACCAACCTTGGGAGTTCATTTCTCATGCCTCAGTTCAGAGATGCGGAGGAGCTGCTTGCTCACTTGAGGAGCGACCGCTTTAAAAAGAGATGTGAAAAAAAAGGTGTTAGTTATGACGACATAGTTTTTACGGCCATAACGATCCGCGAAGGTGCTGTTGATCGCGCAATCGAGTTGAGAGAGAAGGGAATAGGACCTGATCGTCTCCTGATGATGGTTTCAACCGAAGAAGAGCATCATTTTGCAAATTCCGGTACGACCCTTCCCGATTACTGGGCAGAAGCAGAGCGATGCATCAAAAAGTGCAATAATGCAGGTATGAAGATGTGCGGCACAGTGAGTACCATCTGGGGAAGCCCGATCGGGGGTGCCACGGATATGAAAGACGCAGTGGAATTTACGAAACGATTTTTAGAAATAGGTGCTCATGATATTGAGCATGCAGACCATGACGGCAGTGCTTCTGCTCCTGCTGTTTACCGATATTTCTCGATGATTCTTGATGAAATTCCAGACCCAAGACTCCATATCGCCCATTTCCATGAAACAAAACGCGTAGCTTCTGCGTCAGTTCTGGCTGCTTTGCAGGCGGGAATTATAAATTTTGAGGCGACCCTGGGAGGTCTGGGCGGACAGCCTGCCAACTTTTTAGATGACTGCCCAACAAAGGGTACCGGAGACTACTATTATGAAGACCCAAGGTATGTCGGTCTGGTTACGATAGAGGATACTCTGGTGCAGATTGACGAGATGGGTATTGAGCACGGGTATGATGTGGACCGTATTCTGTGGTTAGGAAAACAGATGGAAAAGACCATCAGCCGGAGATTGCGCTCCGAGGCAATTATAAACGGGCGGACATTGAAAGAGGGGCATATGCAATTTGCCAGACCGGGCTTGAAGAAAAGAAAGGAAAAATTAGGTGAGGAATCGGGCCAGACACTGCCGAAAGAGTGGAGTCCTAAAGCGGTTTTACCTGAAAAGTATCGACCTGAATCATAATAAAGTGTGACTACTCATGTAGTCAGGCTGAAGTTGTTTAGACTGAAGGGGTCAGAAGAGCACGATTGCTGTACTTTGGCGGAAATATCTGATTTTGCACCAAACATGGCTTCAAAATGCGTTTTTTCCTCACAGTCTTCAGCCTTCAGCCTATCCACCTGAGTTACAATAAATTTATAATTAAGGTACTAACCGAGGAGGTCTTTTCATGTCTGATAAAATTGAAACAGTGGAGGACTTGGATCACGAGGATACAGCTCGTCTTGTTTTAGACATGTTTCATCGTATTATAATACATTATGCTCTGTGGTTTACAGAAGTTAGGCATCAAATGGGTATGGAAAAAGCACTGGATACGCTGAAAATTGCCTCAGACAGAAGCCTCGGAATCCAGATGAAAAGACTCTCCAAAGTTTTGGGGTTTCAAATGAAAGACGGTATACCCCAGCACCTTCTTGATATGTCGAAAGAATCCCTCCTTGAACTTTTAGATAGTGTTGCAGTTAACTGGCTGGCAAACGACGGTGTGTGGTTTCAGGCTGTAGAATTTGAAAGCGGTATGAACGATGCAAAGCGCTGCAACGATTCCTGCTGGGCCCATTTTTCTCCTTTTGAAGCATGGTCGATTAAAAGATACCTGGATCTTCCAGAAAACCCCGGACTCGAAGGTTTAAAAAGAGCGCTCGGCTTTCGCTTGTACGCAAGAGTAAACACCCAGTCTTTTATTAATGAAACCAAAGAAAGTTTTATATTCCAGATGAATGAATGCCGTGTTCAATCAGCGAGGAAAAGGAAGGGCCTCGACGATTATCCGTGCAAATCAGGGGGATTGGTGGAATACACCTATTTTGCCAGGTCGATTGACTCGAGGATCAGCACTGAATGCATCGGATGCCCGCCGGATGAACATCCTGATGAATGGTACTGTGCATGGCGGTTTACCCTTCAAGAAACCTGAACCGGAAAAAGTGAACGCTTTGCTTGAGGAGCACTTCGTTTTAGGCCTTAAATCCGCCGCAGGCGGATGCTCATCAAGGCCGTCAGGCCGCTCATCAAGTCCGCCGCAGGCGGACGATCCTTATTTGCCATTCAGGTTAAAAAATCGACCGTTCATCCATAAAAAAATACCCTTCAGTCATTTTTTATAGGTTTTTCTCTCAGCTTCATGTTAATCTCTGTACGAAATTTTCCCATACAGCTCCCAAAATTTGCGGGGGAAACGGTTCCACTTAACGGGGCTTTAAGGCTCCAAACATCCAAAGGTTGAGACCTTTGCAAAACGCCACTTTTCGAAGTCTGCGCTTATCTGCCCAATTTCTGCGTCAGGCTCAAATTTCAATCCTCGAAATACTCAATGTATTCCTGTGGTTGAAATTTTCGCCTTCCTTGAACTTGAACAAAAATTAACATTTTTCAAAGGTCTCAGGGTAAATAAGCCCATTTGGACACCTCCATCCCTATGAGAAGGGGTGCAGCGCGCCCCTTCTCAGCATCTTAATAAGTGGAAACGTTTGAGAAATTACTTGATAAGGGGGGAAATATCCGATAATGGAAAATATAACCCCAAAAGTTTACCTGTGGTGCAAAATATGGGAGGGAAAATATGAAAAAATTGTTTGCTGATATTTTAAGTATAAAAGACGTTAAGGGGGTCATGATAGTCTCATTTAATGGTGATCTTATTTTTGAGGAATTTTCTTCGCCATTGTCTGAAAAACCGGCAAATAGAGACTGGAAGTCATTTGTTGATTCACTTAACGGAGTAAGGGAGGCCAACCTAAACTTTGAAAAGGGTATGCTGTATGTAAGGAAGACAGAGATAGGTTATCTTGTTATCCCCATGGGTTTTTTAGCATCTTCTCCCATGGTAAGACTTACCTGTGATGTACTCCTTCCTTCTATAAATAAGTATAAAAAAGGTAAAAAAGGTAAAATACCTGCTTCAGCATGGCGGATGTAAAAAGATAGGCTCATCGCGGATTATTGTGAAATAATGTCAATTTTTCGAAAACTCAGGTTTCAGGTGTCAGTGTTCAGTATTCAGCTATTGCGTTTCGGCCAAGCAAGCCACCGTAACCTGCTGAGATTATAGCAAATGAATCAACTTCCATTTGAGACTCATTCCTGAAACCTGACACCTGAAACCAAAAGCAATGGATATTTAACATCAAACCAAGTTATCACACAAATCCGCGATGAACCAAAAGATAAAGACACATCATGACTATTACCGGGCTTCTGATAACATTATTTGAGAATTTTGGGATAATAGCTGCTGCTGCTTTCCTGCTGCTTTCCTGGGGAGCTTTTCGGAAGCTGGTGCTAAAGGAAACTACTTTAAAAGACAAATTTGTATTGATCCTGTTTTTCGGGACATTCGGTATACTCGGAACTTATGTTGGTGTTCCGGTGGAAGGCGCTATAGCAAATCTAAGGGCCATGGCGGTCATAACGGCCGGCCTTTTCGGCGGCCCCCTGGTAGGCATGGGAGCAGGGTTGATTGCAGGCGGGCATAGAATTTTAATCGATATCGGAGGGTTTACCTATATTCCCTGCGGCCTTTCCACCTTTCTGGAAGGATTGGCGGCAGGATTGATCTCTGCAAGATTAAAAGATAAAGAGAGTGTCCTTAATTGGAGGCTGGCAGTACTCATCGGATTTGTGGGGGAATCCCTTCACATGTTGATGGTTCTGGCCCTTGCCAGACCGTTTACCACCGCTCTGGATCTGCTCAGGATAATATCGATTCCGATGATACTGCTCAATGCCCTTGGCGCAGGGCTCTTTGTTCAGATCATTAGTATTGTGCTTAAAGACAGGGCAAGAAGAGCTTCCATACAGGCGCAAAAGGCTTTAAATATCGCCAATAAAACAGTGAGCCATCTCAGATCAGGACTCAATCTGGATACAGCCCGAATCACTGCGCAAATTATCTTTGACAATATATCGGTAGCAGCCGTTTCAATAACTGATGACCATCGTATTCTCGCCTTTATCGGAGCAGGGGAGGATCATCACAAGGCCGGACAAAAAATCCAGACCAGATCGACAAAGGTGGTTGTTGAAACAAGTAAACCGCTTTTTATCAAAAATAAGAGCAAGATCGGTTGTAATATGAAAGGCTGCCCACTTCATTCTGCAATTATAGTCCCTTTGAAAAAATCGGGTAACATAGTGGGGGCTTTAAAACTCTATGGCGATAAAAATGTGCTCCTGAGCGATACAGACCTTCAAATCGCCCTTGGTCTGGCAAACCTTTTTTCAACCCAGCTCGAGCTTGAAGATATTCAATTAAAAACTCAGCTCCTGGCACAGGCCGAAATTAAACGTCTCCAGTCCCAGATAAAACCGCATTTTTTGTTTAATTCATTAAATACCATCACTTCTTTTTGCCGTACCAGCCCCGATAAAGCCAGAGAACTTTTAGTTGAGCTTTCCACGTATTTGAGAAAAAGCCTTGCAAATCATAAAGATTTTGTTACAGTGACCGACGAACTGCAACAGGTAAGATCATATCTTGCCATTGAAAAGGCCCGTTTCGGGGAGCGAATTAAAGTTTCTATAGATATGAAGCAAGGATGCGAAGAATGGCCCATTCCCCCTTTGGTTATCCAGCCTCTGGTTGAAAACGCAGTCAGGCACGGCATTGCGGTGAAAGAGGATGGGGGATCGGTTCAGGTCAAGGTCTCGAAACTAAATAGCGAACTTCATGTTTCAGTGCGAGACGACGGTGTGGGGATGAATAAAAAGCAGAGTGAAGGTATATTCAGAAGAAACAACATGGAATATTCTTCGGATGGTATTGGTCTAAAGAACATCAATCAGAGAATGGAACAGATCTACGGCCCGCAATATAAAATAGTGATCGATAGTGGCCTGGAATTAGGTACAACTATACATTTAAGGATTCCTATGGTAACTTCTGAAATTATGTTGACCAATTAGTGACTCGTCTCATAAATTTTGTATTCTAAAATGGCAAAATAACATGTTGCTAAACAACTTGTTTTTGACCCGTTTAGATAGGAGGGGTAAGCACGAAGCACGAAATACGAAACTCGAAACATATTAAATTGCTAAAATGAGACGCATAACTTTTGATGAATTCGTAAAAAGTTGTTTTTCTACTTTTTACGAAACTATCACTTTTGAGACGTCACACTAATTGAGGAGGGGGATGAATTAGACTTTTTGTGAATTCATCTATTTATTAATATAATTAATATAAAGGAGGGAAAGCATTATGAATTCATTATTTTTGGCTATCGGCGCGGCAGCACTTTACCTGATTGCTTACCATACTTACGGTAAGTACCTGGGAAGTAAGATTTTCAAGTTAAATCCCGATGCCGTATGCCCGAGCAAGGAATTACAGGATGATGTTGATTTTGTTCCCACCAAGAAACCGATCCTTTTCGGCCATCATTTTACATCGATTGCCGGAGTAGGACCCATTGTAGGTCCTGCAATCGCAATTATCTGGGGCTGGGTGCCGTGTATGATCTGGATAGTTTTCGGGTCTATTTTTATGGGAGCCGTGCATGACTTTGGAGCCATGGTTGTCTCTTTGCGAAGCCAGGGCCGATCCATTGGTGACCTTGCTTCGGAAGTTATAAGCAAGCGTGTACGCATTTTATTTCTTCTTATTATTTTCTTTTTACTCTTGATTGTTGTGGCTATTTTCGGCGTAATCATTGCAGTGGTCTTTAAAATGTTTCCACAGTCGGTTCTTCCGGTTTTTCTTGAGATTCCCATTGCCCTCTGGCTCGGCTACATGATTTACAAAAAAGGCGGAAATCACGTGGTATTAAGTATAATCGCTGTGGTAATTATGTATATCACCGTTGTAATCGGCACCTATGTTCCCATCAAGCTGCCGACCATATTCGGTATAGGTCCTGTAGGGTTGTGGGTTATCATATTGCTGGTCTACGCTTACATAGCGTCCACCCTGCCGGTTCAGACCCTTTTACAGCCAAGAGACTACATAAACTCCCACCAGCTTTTGGTCGCCCTGGGTCTGCTCACCTTAGGCGTGATTGTCGCTCACCCGACTATTGTAGCTCCTGCTGTAAATCTTTCTCCCGAGGGAGCGCCTCCAATCTGGCCGATGATCTTCGTGGTTATTGCCTGCGGGGCAATCTCAGGATTTCACTCTCTGGTTTCCTCTGGTACCTCTTCGAAGCAGTGTAATAGTGAATCCGATGCTCTTGCCGTCGGCTACGGCAGCATGCTTTTAGAGGGAATGCTTGCAACATTTGTCATTATTGCCTGCGGTGCAGGTCTTGCAATGGGACTTGTCAAGGATGGACAGACCTTTACCGGGATAGCCGCTTTTAGCCAGAATTATGCAAGCTGGGGCGCTGCCGCGGGTCTTGGAGCCAAAATCAGCTCATTTGTGGTCGGTTCAGCCAACATGATAGAATCAATCGGTATTCCGCACAATATTACAATCACCATCATGGGTGTATTCGTGGCATCATTTGCCGCTACCACACTTGATACCGCAACAAGGCTGCAACGTTACATCGTTGCCGAGCTGGGCATAAGTATAGGTGTTCCGGCTATTTCAAAGAAACATCCAGCCACAATCATTGCAGTAGTAACCGCTCTTATTCTAGCTTTTTCCAAACCGAGCGGTACAGGTGCTTTGACTTTATTTCCTCTGTTCGGTGGAGCGAACCAGCTTCTGGCCGGATTAGCTCTTTTGGTTATCACTATTTATCTTGCCCGGAAAAAGGTTGCAATCGTTTACACTTTTATCCCTATGGTTTTTATGATCTTCATGACCGGATGGGCCATGCTTATAAATCTTAATAATTTTTATTCCTCAGCAAACTGGCTTCTCTTTAGCATCTCGCTGGCTATAATTATTCTTGAAATCTGGATGATTATAGAAAGCATAGTTGTGTTAAAGAACATTTACGGCAAGGAGGCAGAAAGCCCGGCTCCGGCATAACCGAAACTGTATCCGTAAAATAGCAGGATACAAGTATGTAAAACAACTGAAATCCCCCCGCCGCCTTAGGGTGGGGGGATTTCCCCCAACCTGAGAATAATCTGCCCTCAAAAATTTCTTTTATTCGGTAAAAAAGACTGTTTATCCCTAAAAATCTACCTTTCAGTCAATTTTCATAGTCTTTTTCCATTGCTTAATGCTATTCTTTACTAGACAAAGATTTTAGGATCATCTCCCAAAGAGTTGGTCGAATCCTCTTCTCCAACTAATTTGGAGAAGAGCCAGATTTTTTAACACCCTCTTTTTTTCAACCTGATTTAAAGAGACCTTTGAAAAATGTTCAGTTTTGTTTGAGTTCAAGGAAGGTTAAAATTTTAACCACAGGAATATATGGAATATTTCGAGGATTAAAATTTGAGCCTGACACAGAAATCGGACAGAAGAGGACGTTTTTCAAAGGTCTCTTAATGCTGTTGACTTTGATTGTATACTTTGCCATTTTGTAACATTAAAGGGAGACTTCATGAAGATTCGCTGTATCATTGTAGATGATGAACAGCCGGCCCTCGATGAGCTGGTTTATATCCTCTCTAAGATCGAAGATGTTGAAGTAGTTGCTTCGTCGAATTCAGCTTCAAAGGCCTTAAAAGAGATAAGAACGAAAAAACCGGACCTGGTTTTTCTCGATATCCACATGCCGGTTCAAAATGGCTTTCATGTAGCCCGGAGGATTGCAACCTTTGATAAGCCCCCTGTCATTATATTTGCCACAGCTTTTGACCAGTATGCTGTCCGTGCCTTTGATGAAAATGCAATAGATTATGTTTTAAAACCTTTTTCCGAAGATCGTATAAGAAAAAGCATTGAGCGTGCAAAAGAGGTAATCTTATCAAAGGGCAAAGCTGTGACCGTCAGGGATCTGGATCGCCTGATGGAAAGCATAGGTAAGACAAGCAATAGCGTTGTTAGAATATCGGTTGAAAACAAAGGTCGAATTCTTCTTCTAGACCCTGACAGCATCTTTTTTTGCAAGTCGGAAGAAAAGAAGATAATCATAAGTACACAAAACGACAAGTTTAACTGTCACAGTGTTTCCACCCTTAACGAGCTTGAAACTATTTTAATACCGTATCCTTTCTTCAGGACTCACAGAGCTCATCTGGTCAATCTTTCTTATATCAGAGAGGTAATTCCCTGGTTTAATGGCCGTTATCTTCTGAATATGTCGGATGAGAAATCAACAGAGATTCCTGTCAGTCGGAGCAGGGCAAGAAATTTCAAGAAGAAGCTGGGCATTTAGTGCGGTACTAAAGCAGTCTTAAGTGCAAGCCTTGTGATACCCATCACAAAAGAATGACCGTTCATCCCCTAAATTATACCTTCCAGTCAATTATTGTAGCATTTATTTTCCGGCTGTGTGCAATTGTTTCCCACACTTTTTCCATACAACTCCATTCTTGTATGGAAAAAAAAGGTTCCACTGGGGGGTTTAAAGCCCCAACCATATCCAAGGGGGAAATATACCCATTTGGACACCTCCATCCCATGAGAAGGGGCGCAGCCCGCCCCTTCTCAACATTTTTTCTTTAATCCGGGATGGATAGGCTCATCTTTCCCCTTCTCCGGCGAGAGGGGATTAAAGTGGGGGAAAATATTCAATATAGTGAGCGAGGTTAACAATCATCTAACAAAGGAGGAAAGATTATGAATTCATTGTTTTTAGCTGTTGGAGCAGCCGTGCTCTATCTGGTTGCGTACCATACGTACGGTAAATTTCTTGGAAGTAAGATTTTCAAGTTAAGTTCGAATGCCGTATGCCCAAGCAAGAAATTACAGGATAACGTAGACTATGTTCCTACAAAGAAACCGATCCTTTTCGGCCATCATTTTACATCGATTGCAGGAACCGGTCCCATAATTGGCCCTGCCGTCGCAATTATCTGGGGCTGGGTGCCGTGTATGATCTGGATAATTTTCGGGTCTATTTTTATGGGAGCCGTGCATGACTTTGGGGCACTGGTTGTCTCTTTGCGAAACCAGGGCCGATCCATTGGTGACCTTGCTTCGGAAGTTATAAGCAAGCGTGTACGCATATTATTTCTTCTTATTATTTTCTTTTTACTCTGGATTGTTGTGGCTATTTTTGGAGTGGTAATTGCGGTAGTCTTTAAAGTTTATCCACAGGCAGTATTGCCGGTCTTTCTTGAGATACCCATTGCTCTCTGGCTCGGCTACATGGTCTATAAAAAAGGCGGAAATCACGTCGTATTAAGCATAATCGCCGTGGTAATTATGTACATAACCGTTGTTATCGGCTCTTATGTTCCCGTCGTTATGCCGACCATGTTCGGCATAGGTCCCATAGGATTGTGGGTAATTGTACTGCTGGCCTATGCATACATAGCTTCCACTTTACCGGTTCAGACCCTTTTGCAGCCCAGGGACTACATTAACTCCCACCAGCTTTTCGTTGCCCTGGGTCTGTTATCCCTTGGCGTAATTGTCGCACACCCGACTATTGTAGCTCCTGCTGTAAATCTTTCTCCCAAAGGTGCTCCGCCCATATGGCCCATGCTTTTTGTGGTTATAGCCTGCGGTGCTATTTCAGGATTTCACTCCCTGGTTTCTTCGGGTACCTCTTCGAAACAGTGTAATAATGAATCCGATGCTCTTACCATCGGCTATGGTGGAATGCTTTTAGAGGGAATGCTTGCAACGTTTGTCATTATTGCCTGCGGTGCCGGGCTGGCTATAGGTCTTACCAAGGGAGGACAGACCTTCGTAGGGATAGAGGCATTTAACCATCATTATGCAAGCTGGGTTGGCGGCACAGGACTTGGAAACAGGCTAAGTGCGTTCGTAATTGGTTCTGCGAATATGATCGAATCAATCGGCATTCCACACAATATTGCAGTAACCGTCATGGGTGTTTTCGTAGCCTCATTTGCTGCTACCACACTTGATACCGCAACAAGACTGCAACGTTACATCGTTGCCGAGCTTGGTATAAGCATAGGTGTTCCGGCTATTTCAAAGAAACATCCGGCCACAATCATTGCAGTGGTTACCGCTCTTATTCTCGCTTTTGCCAAACCCAGCGGTACAGGTGCTATGATCTTATGGCCTCTGTTCGGTGCATCGAACCAGCTTCTGGCCGGACTGGCACTTTTAGTTGTCACTATTTATCTTGCCAGGAAAAAGGTTGCAATCTTCTATACTTTTATCCCCATGGTTTTTATGATCTTCATGACCGGATGGGCTATGCTTATAAATCTTAATAAATTTTATGCCTCAGCCAACTGGCTTCTCTTTAGCATCGCGCTGGTTATGATTTTTCTTGAAATCTGGATGATTATAGAAAGCATAGTCGTGTTAAATAACGTTTACGGCAAGGAAGCGGTGGAGGCTGCATAAGGGATGGAGAAAGTAGTGGTCAGATAATCCGGTTTATTCCGGTTTTCTTCATCCTTTTGGCTGCTCACCTTTGTAAAAGCGGGATCTTCGGCTGAATTTTTTCTCATCTTGCCTAAGATCCCGCATATAACTTCCTTCTTCCCTCCCAGCGCATATTAATTTCACCGCCATCCCTGACCGTACCTGAACACCCTAAATTTTCCACCCTTTGCCATTCAGTACAAAAAAGCAACCATTAATCCCATAAATTATACAATCCAGTCAGTTTCTTTTGATTTGTTTTGCCTATCGGTACTATTTATTCTCTTATAACCGTGCATAATGATATACTATGCAGTATGTTTGTTGAAGTGTGCAGTGTGTTTTCCCAACTTATGGGGTTCTCCTACCCTCCGTAGCCAGAGAGCAGCCCTCACTCTTTGGGTACTCAATTCTGAGGGGGCCTTTGTTGCCCCCTCAGAAACATATCGGCAGGCTGTATAATAGTAAAATTGCCGTGGGTGATAAGTTGTATAAAGAGTGAAGTTATAAGAGCTTAATAAATATTTTTTGGGGAAGAGGTTATGTTAAAGACATTAGTTATTGATGATGAAAGATTGATTTTAGACGTGGTTGAAGGAGCATTGACACGATTCGGTTTTTCTGTTGAAACAGCATCGGACGGAAAAGAGGGGATTAAAAAGTTTGATAATGACAACTTTGACCTTGTTATAACCGATATATGCATGCCCGAAATTGACGGCAATGGTGTGGCCAGGCATATACGTATTTCGGACAAACAAAATATCCCGGTTATCGGGATTACCGGTACCCCATGGCTTGCTGAATCGAACGATTTTGATACAATAATCCAAAAGCCTTTCTCGGTAAAACACCTTATAGATTCCGTCATGAATGTGACTACAGGTTTCACGTACGCACTAGCAAATTGATAAAGGGAAACGGAGCTGACTTGATAAGGCTTTTTAAATAGTGTCTGAACGAAAAGTAACATTCAGACAAAATCCGAATATCGAAAACAGGAGTTTTCGGTCAGGTACTAAATAGGTGGGTTTGCTCCGAGTAGAAAGAGTTGTTTTTTAAACAGACCTTCCGTGGTTAATTTCAAAGGGCCGAGTATTTTAATTTTCCTGGCAATGAAAACGTGACAGTCTTCAACCCGACAGTATCTGTATCCTGAAGCATCGGCTGGTGCCTTATATTCGGGTGTAATTTCTTTAACCACCCCCACGCAGCATCCTGCCACCTCTGCTTCAAACAGGTCAAAAGTAACATCCTCTATCCCCTTTTTCAGGAGAAATTTTCTTGCAGATTTGGATATTTTTATATTTAAAGTTTCCATATAATACCTCGCTTATAAAAACTTGTTTTGCAAATAGGTAAAATCAATTTGATTAGCCAAAGTAAAAAGATGGTTGCTTAGGGCGACTTTTTCCTTTGTAGCGAGAAAAAAGTTTGTATATAAACAATATTCATAATACTTATTATATGGATTTTCTATGGTGTTGTCAATGTAAGGGAACTGAAATGATAGGGTAACGGCATCTATAAAATAATGTTATCTTTGGAACTGATCCGGGACTTAAAAAGTTTTTTTCCAGCCGATATCAACCTATACTGTACGGGGTGGCCCGATATTTTATGATTTTGCGAAAACATTTTAAAAAAGATAAGATAATCTGTGCATCAAATCATAAATATCGGGTCACGGCGATATATTCTACTAACTGAAAAAGATATCGGCTGGAGAAAAAACCTTTAAGCCCCTCCTTTTAAACTGATTTTATTTTTTTCCAAATGCGGTTACCTCGACTGAGATTCTATGGAGGCTATTTAAAAAATGAAAGCGATGGTATTAAATAGGATTTGTGATCTTAATGAAAATAAAAATCCATTGATATTGGTAAATCTGCCCAATCCTGTTCCCGGGGAAAGGGAGATATTAGTTAAGGTTTCAGCCTGTGGAGTTTGCCATACCGAGCTGGATGAAATAGAAGGGAGGACGCCACCACCCAGACTGCCGGTTGTGCTCGGCCATCAGGTCGTCGGAAAAGTGAAGAAGGTCGGAAGCGGGGCAAATAAATATAAAATTGGAGACCGGGTCGGGATTGCCTGGATTTATTCGGCCTGCGGTAAGTGCAAATTTTGTCTTCAAGGGGATGAAAATTTATGTAAAGAATTTAAGGCCACCGGTCAGGACGCTAACGGCGGGTATGCCGAATACATGACGGCAAAAGAAGATTTTGCTTTTGCCATACCGGAAGAATTTTCAGATATGGAGGCAGCCCCTCTCTTATGCGCCGGAGCA
>DAOWEJ010000014.1 GCA_030638575.1 Deltaproteobacteria bacterium
ACCGCATTATCCATCATTCACATATTTTTATGATGGGTGGAGAAAGCTATCGGCTGAAACAAAAAATCAACTTAAACTAAGTGCCGGGGGGTGGGTCAGTTTTATTGTCCGCTACCGGGTCAGTTTTATTGTCCATTGACAGGCGGGGCTTCGTGTGATATTTTTGTAGGAGCAATACCTTTGATCAAACTTTCATCGGTTCCATCAGCCATTAAGTCAATCCCTTTTTCACTGTGAGAATATCGCTACTATAGCTCGAAGTAAACTCTGTTGCTTATCATACGGCATATCATCAAAAACACCGTAAGCATCCAAGATTTTTGCAACAGCTTTAATCTGTGCTTCAAATTTGGTTTCTGCCCGTTTTGCATCCTCTGATTTTCTTCTAGGTAAAGGGCGGGGTTCAAAGACAGCGCTTTTTTCAAAGGCCAGTATCCCCTTTTTTCTACGATTGGTTAGGCCTTCCGAAGTCGGTGTAAACTCTACTACAGGAAGAGGTGTATCTTCATCTGGAATGATCTCACGGATCGATTTATCAACTTGTTGTTCCAGTTCACCAAGATCTTTTTGTGCAAGCTCTCTTTTCACAGTGTCTCGAATTTCTTTCGCAATGGCTTTGTGACGAGTTGCAAACTGCCGGAATGCATTGTGTACCCAATGTGTGATGTATTGGTAGTGGATATGCGCATAATTAAACGATTCCCTATCAATGTTCAATGCAGGATCGAGCCCCCTTGTGACAAATACCTCAGCAATTACTTGGCGTTTGCGTTGTTGCTCTGACGTTGGAAGTTGCATGAAAGTGCTGTCAAAGAGAACGCCATAATGGGGGACGTTCGTGCAGAATGTGCATTGCCAATGCAATCTCTGCACGAACGTCCCCCATTCTTGGATAGACCCAAATATATTTTATTTCCTCCCCTTATGGAGACGCTACCTCCTTGGTGGAGACAGATTAATCTCTTTGATGATGTAGTTTGAAATGCCTTTGGGTATTTTTTCTTCCAGTACCAGGTAATCCACGAGTTTATAATGATCGAACTGAGTTACCACAGAGACCAATGCAGGATATCGATTATCCCTATTCAATTTCATATTTTTTATCATATCATAACTAAGAGTTGTCTTTTGGATGTTGTGAGGATCGTTTGCAGGTGTAAATAAAACGTAAAGGTACTCGAGCTTATTTAACTCGTTCCCGGCACATGTGTATATTTTTTTGATAAGCATGGTCCCTATATCTTCATATTTATATGTTCCATCTCGTTCTTCCTTGACTGCGCTCTTGAGTAATACCGATTTAACCTGCCAGCTTTCCCCTTGCGAACCATAGGAAATAGTAGTTTCAACTTCATTCTCACTTGTTCTCTTGAATTCGCCCTTCATGAAAGCCTCGAGACCAATCTCCGCTTCGAGCCCGAGATACTTTAATATCTTTTTAGCAAGCGGTTTGTATGCAGGAGGAATGGCAACCGTTGGATCCATGGAAATGTTGGCTGAAGCCTTTAGATAGCCATGCACTTCTGTAAAGAGTTTCTTTCTATCTCTTTTTAATATTCTCTCATTACAGGAAGTACAAAGCTCATCTTTTTTCTTAACCTCGAACTTGAAGTCCGGTAATGAGCCGTTTTCCAATATTGTGATATAGCCAAGCTCCTCTATGTTGGTTCCTCCTTTCTGCTTAGGGAGATACCCATCATCAATTCCGGTCGAAAAGTGCATGGACACCTTGTAGCTGTTCAGGTCTTCTTTAACAATGTTTCCTGCATTCCTGGGCCAGAGTTTAAACCAGCCGTCCCCCTCGTTTGCTTTAGACGCCTTCATCCAGATTCTCGTAAGTGAGCTTTCCTCTCTGCAAAAGGGAACCGGCCGATTGATAAAAAAATCAAATTTTTTAAGCGTTGAGCTGCTTTTGCGAATGGCATTCTTGAGTATCAGCGCTTTTATGCCGTCTTGTGTCGTCGCCGAGAGATACTCTTTTTTTTCAGATCCAAAGGCGGTACCAACTTGAATGACTTCCTCACCTATGTCATAAAGAAGTGTTTGTCCGGGTATATAAAGGAAAATCTGGCGATGATTCGCCGGATTCAGGGAATATGTCCCCTCCGCAAGGTAACCGTCATAAGCGCTTATCTCAGAACAGATAAAAAAGACGACGAGAAAGGTGCAAACAACACCGAATAGTCTGGAAGGTAATAGTTGAGATTGTGGTGTTAAAAATCGGCAGAATACAGAATCCATTCTGTTCCCTCCTTGTAGGTTCACATAAAAACTATTAAACTTTACAGCCCCTGCGGTCAGGCAGATAAACGGTTAGGGTCGCTATCATGTCCTTTAGATTTAAAGTTTTTTCTAATCTCATGTAATATAAGCTATTTGTAAAATATAAATCAAGCAGAACAATAACTTTGTACGACCCACCCAGGGGGTTTCATACGGCCTGCGCTGACATCTCTCATCTGTACGCCGAGGATTGACTCACGAAGAACACCATTTACGTCATAAATATATATGTCAAAAATAAGCAGGTCCGGTGAGGTTTTTACGGGTATTATATAGCCGGTGTAACTATCTCCCGGTTGGGTCGGTTGAACGACAAGGCGTTTATCAAATCCCACGGGAAATCCGACAACAGACATATACCGCTGTCCCCAGGCGCAAGCTGCGTGAAAGGCGGCGTCAAGGGGGAAAGGAGAGCCCAGCGGCATTGCAGAATCATCACCACTGCCTGTTCTTGGAGCATGGATATTTGCCATTGCCCCTTTTTCGGAAACAGGCAATGTGCCCTTGATGTTTTGGTATGAGGGGCCGAATGGGACAAGGTCTTTATAAAGTTTATCCGATTGGATGTTAAAACAACCCTTGTCCCCGGCGGAAAAAATATCTAAAGGCGGGGCATTAATATCAGGTTTTTTATCGGAAAATTGCAGGACAACATGCTCTTTTATACGGGTGATACCCGCATTTTTCGATCTTTTTTTTGTAATCAGCTTTGCTGTGATACAGCCGTTTTTAAACAGCTCGATTTCATTAAATGCTTCAACTGAAGGTGTGTCCGGCTCAATATAGAGAAATTTGTCAAACTTTGCGTTTTCGATGAATCGGACATCTGTATCAGGAAGGTAATTTTGAGTTGACAGGGCCAGCAGTTGCATGGCTTCCACTGCAGGAAGCACTGCTTTTCCCTCAAATCGGTGATCAAGTAAAAAAGGACTGATTTTTATTTCAATCGGCAGCCTTATGCTCATTTTTAAAACCACGTTCTTTGTGCGTGGTAGATTCTTTTCTTGTAACTCAGGTTGTGAGGTTCTGGGTTCACAGTTCACGGTTGGGTGTATCCTATGTGACATGATGAGCTCAAATAGCTCGTTGTTTATCAGTTTAACAGCTATCAACTCATCGTTTAACCCTGAACCGTGAACCTCGGAACTTTGAACCTGAGTAGTTGCCTTTAACAACTATTTCGGGAAGATCTTCCATAAATGAAGTGTTTTTTCGTCAATACCAACCGGTGTTCCGGAAGCATTTGTTGCGCAGTGTTTGGTAAATCCTTTACAAACAATCTCATTGGTTTCTTCATTTGTAATTATATAATCGAATTTAAGTCGCACCCGCTCGAGATCCGAAGGATGTGTATATATGCACATGGGGTCATCATAAAAAAGCGAAGTGTAATAATCGATTCCTATTGCAATGATAGGATAGATAAAACCGTTTTCCTCAATTTCACGATATGCATAGGCAGCATCGCGCATTAAGGAAGCCCTTCCTAATTCAAAATAACGAAGGTAATTTCCATGATATACAACCTGTGAACGATCGGTATCAGCATACAGCGTCCGGGTTTTGCACTTGTGCCAGACAAGGCCGCCGGTTTTATCTCTTACATACCGGCTGTCGCCATCAAGCACTTGAGGAATAAATGGTTTCGGTCTCATATCATACCCCTTTAAAGACAACACAGCAGTTAGTACCACCGAAGCCGAAGGCATTGGAAAGGAAGATATCATAATTTTGCCTGCGGGCTTTGTTGGGAACCACGTCAACATCGGATAGTTCCGGATCCGGTATATGATTAACGGTTGGGAGTATAAGGCCCTTTTGCATAGCTTCAATACCCAGGGCGGCCTCAATGGCTGCAGAAGCTCCAAGGGTATGTCCGACTTGAGATTTATTGGAAGATACAGGTATATTTTCCATTTTACTTCTGAATATGGTTTTCAGGCAATCAACTTCAACTTTGTCACCTTTTTGTGTGGATGTTCCATGAGCATTAACATATGAAATGTCTTCCGGCTGTAAACCGGCATCCTCTATTGCTTCCCTGATTGCCAGGATAATGGTTTCGGGGTTAGGCAGGGTAAAATGATGAGCATCCGATGTCCAGCCTATTCCCATAACTTCGGCTTTAGGCGTCAGGCCATAGGTGGCAAGCATCTCTTCTGCTGCCAGCACAATGACCCCTGCACCTTCTGAAAGTACAAGCCCTTTTCTGTCTATACTGAAAGGCCGGCAGGCCTGGGTCGGATCATTGTATGCACGGTCATTTGGACCTACCTTTATGGTGGCCAGCATATTCGAAAATCCCTGGATAATTTCAGGTATAAGACAGGTATCCACACCACCTGCAAGAACAAAGTCGCAATCTCCATCCCGTATCATTCGTGCACCGATGCCGATTGCATGATTTCCGGAAGCACAGGCGCCCTGGGGGGAAAATATAGGCCCCGTAAATCCAAGGAGCATTCCGGCCTTGCCGGACGGCAGGTTTGCACACAAATTCGGAAGCAGGTACGGACTCACCTTATATGGACCTTTATTCACATAATTATCCATTGCAATGCGGTAAGAATCGGTCCCGTTCAGCGCAGATCCGATGAGACAGGCGGTCCTGGGCCCCGTATCCTTATCTATTTCAAGACCGGAGTTAATCAGCGCTTCTTTGCAAACTGCCATTGTTAAAAAAACATAATCAGCATTCCAGTTATAGGCCTCTTTTCTATCCATAAAATCGAGGGTAATAGGGTCCCAGTCAGGAATTTCACCTACAACATTGCTGCGCGATTTTGTCTCACATCGGGTTACTTTTTTAAAACCTGCCTCCCCCTTAACCGCCCGTTCCCATGTTTTTTCAAAGGTTTTTCCAAGGGGTGTGGCTGCGCCGTACCCGATAACAAAAACGCGTCTATTTTTTGGTGCCTTCATAAATTGCCTGATCTTATTTCTTGATGAGCAGCCCTTCGGGCTTTGACGAGCGTCCCTTCGGGACTTGATGAGCACTACGTTTGAGGAGCGCTACGCTTAAAGAGCACTACGTTTGAGGAGCGCTACGCTTTAGGCCTTAAATCCGCCGCAGGCGGATGCTCCTCAAGGCCGCTTGTCACGGCGTAGCCAGAGGCGAAGCCTGGAAGGTCGCTCATCAAGTCCCGAAGGGACACTCGTCAAAGCCCGAAGGGCTGCTCCTCAAACGAAGTGCTCCTCAAGCGAAGCGCTCGGTTTTTCCGTGTTATGCTGTTCTGCGGAAAACAATACATGAGTTACAGCCGCCAAACCCGAAAGAATTTTTAAGCACATATTCCTGATCATGACTGCGCGCACCTTCAGGCACACAATCTAAAACCATATCCGGGTCCGGTGTATAATTTATTGTCGGAAGCAAAGTGCTTTTTTGCATTCCCTCCATTGCAAAAATCGATTCGATTGCACTCGAAGCTCCCATTGCATGACCTATAAGTGATTTATTTGCACTTACCGGAGGCATATCATTTCCGAATACCGCTTTCAAGGCATCAAATTCAACTTTATCGCCGACTTTCGTAGATGTGCCGTGTGCATTTACTGCATCAATATCATCAGGGGTTATGCCTGCATTGTCAATACTTTCAACGATACACCTTTTTACGGTCTCAAAATTCGGAGCCACAAAGTGGTGGGCATCTGAAGTCATGGACCAGCCGGCAATTTCCGTATTGTAATTCAGTCCGTGGGAATCGGCAAATTCTTTTGTGGTGATAATAATGCTCCCTGCTCCTTCTGAGATTACAAAGCCTCTCCTGTCAACCGAAAATGGACGACTGGCCCTTGCTGCAGGTTCTTCGGCCTGACCAGGTTTAGGGCTGTATGTACCGTTCATGGTGGCAAATCCGGCCACGATGGGCTCAACAAGTGCAAAATCAACAGCACCGCAGAGGACTACATCGGCCCGGCCCTGCTCCATCAACATGGCACCGATAATCATTGAAGTAACACCGGTTGCACATGCTGTAATGGTTGAAGTGATAGGACCTGTGGCATTTGTTAAAATTGATATTTTCCCACCGATCATATTTATACATGAATTGGGATTTGTAAAAGGATGGGGCAGTTTGCCTTCTGAAATCATGAGCCGGTCTGCTTTTAAAACAGCATCCTGGCCCCCCACCGCTGAACTGAAAGTAATCGCAACTCTTGGAGACAGATCAGATGTGATTTCTATTTTGCTCTTTTCAAGTGCACGGTGCACAACCAGCATAGCATATTTAAAAATCGGGGAGGTCCATTGTGCCAGCTTGCGCGCACTTAGAAAAGGGTAGGGTGTTGTGTCGATATCGTCAACCTGGCCTGCAATGCGGACGGGAAAATCTTTATCTACCGGGAACCGTGTCAGATTACCGATTCCGCTTTCACCTCTGACTGCACGCGACCATTGGGTTTGAATATCAGCTCCCAAAGGTGAAACTGCATCATATCCGACAATTACCGCTTTTTTAGATGACATATTACTTACCACGGGATAAACTGATACAGCTTGGCAAACATCTCGTAAACCTCAATCCAGTTTTGCATATCCTTGGGTGTGCGGATGTGAGCCCGCTTGTTCACCATTACCCAGCTCATATGAGCAGCCCCGTCTTTGCAGGTTGAACAATTTCTGGTTGCCGAAGTGCAGCACCGATGCATTGTTTTAAGATCAGACGCCCACCGGATAAATTCTATCAGCCTTTTCGGCTGAGGATTTCTTTTATCCAGCGGCTGTGTGACTGAAGGGCATTCCATCCATCCGAATTTACGCCCAAGCATTCTTCCCGTGGTAATTATTTCATGATAATATTTAGACGATATAACGGTATCGGGATACTGATCGAGCATGTCATCCATTTCCGCCCGCAGATCCTTTAGCTCCTCGGGCTTCCAGAAAAAGCCGTCAACACCTTCATCATTGGAAAGAAGCTGCATATGCACTTTAAGGCCTGCATCACTTATCTTCTTTATAATTCGTTGGGTCTTGCCTATCTGTTTCGGGGTAATTGTATAAAGGTAATAAGTATAAGGATCACCTTCATAATTTTTGCTGGAAATGGCAAAGGTATCCTTTCCCCTTAAAACCTTTTCATCTTCTTCATCCCCCCACAAAGAAATCCCCACCATCATATCCGGAAACCTGTCTCTTGGAACCTTGATCAGGCCGTTTGTTGCACAAAATGTAGGAAGCTGTTTATAAAACGCCTCCACCCGGTCTAAACAGAGAGTCGGCTCTCCGCCGATGAGTATTGCAAGGTTAACCCCACGCTCCTTTTCCCTGTCGATAAACCCTTCCCATTTTTTAATACCCATCTCTTCGACGGCAGCTTTATGCTCCCCGGAGGAAAAAAAGAAACAGCCCTGGCAACGCAGGTTGCACCTGTTTGTTACATCATAAATCGAACTTCGTATATTAAGCTTCGATATTCTTTTATATCGCTGATACCAATTATCATCGAGCAGGGAACTGACGGTTTTCATTAATACACTCCTTGAGACCTTTGCAAAACGCCACTTTTCGAAGTCTGCGCTTATCTGCCCAATTTCTTTGTCAGGCTCAAATTTTGGCACGCAGTGAAGCTTTAGCGCTATCCTCGATCCGCCTCAGGCGGACCTGTGGTTAATCCGCCTGAGGCGGATCGCATTCCTTGAACTTGAACCCCGGTTAAATATAAAAAAGATTTAACAGGGCAGGCAAAAATCAGCATTTTTCAAAGGTCTCTCCTTAATTACAAAAGAGAATCTAAAATGCTTGTTCTAACCACAAGGTCACAAAGAAAAACAAATATAGAATCTCTGTGACTCTGTGTGCTCTGTGGTTAATAATTTTATTTATGAATCAAAAACCTCATGCCCGGGAGGCGCTACAAAATAATCACTAAGATTTTTACCCTTCTCATATCCCATGACCCATACTGCCAGGTAAGTGTCTACATAGTCCAGCCAGGCCTTAAACGTCTCAGGGTTGGTGGCATGCCTGAACAGCCTGGCAGTTACAACTGCACTCCCCGCAGCATAATGCCTGCAATCAACGCAGTCTGTATCCGGAACACAGCATGCTGCACTTCTGTCCCAGGTAAGATCCGTCCGATACTGTCTGAAAGAACGGCCCAGGCCGATTGCTGTGGATGGATTCATCCTAGGATACGAGCAGGAATAAATGTCATGCAACCCTAATTTGTGAGTATGTGCCACAGCGCTGTAATGTGAAAACAAAGTATTATCGGGATATTTTAAAAGAAGCTCCACCATTGTTTTACGGGTGCGGGCGAGGGATTCTTCATTATGTCGCAGGTCTCCTTCATACCCAACAGGGGCGGAAAACATGTTAAAGGTTATCTTGCATCCATGTTCGGCAAGGGTTTTTGTTACTTCATCAACTTCGTCGATATTGTCTTTGGTAAAAGTATATACAAATACGGCCCTGGGATCGCTCTTATAATTATCAATCTGCCTTAAGAGCAGATTCTTTGCATTTCGGACTTTAAGGCTTGTTTCGTCATTTCCCCAGACTGATATGTGTATTTTGTAAACAACGGACTCAGATATGAATTTTAAACCATTGGATGCAATAGCTCCAAGGGGCATTTCCTCATAGCAGACTTCACAAAGCTCAGGGACTAAAGAGGGTTCGGCTCCGGCAAGAACAACATAGGTTATTCCCCTTTCTTTCTCTTTTCTCATGAGATTGCGCCATGCTTTAATATCTTTATTGTCCTTGGCAAACTGTTTGTCACCTTCATAATAATAGCACCCGTCACATTTTATATTGCATCGATGGGTCATGTCATAGGTTGACTCACGCAGGAAAAAGTATTTTCGTACCTTTTCCCATCTTTCCCCTATTTCGGGATCTGCTATAATGTCTGAAAACTTCCACTGCTTTTCAGCCGGGTCTGGCTCAACACAGGCCTTTTTAACCTTTTCAGTGCTCACTTCATACTCTCCAATAGGAAACGTTGAAACATTATAATTTGATGAATTCGTAAAAAGTCCGATTTTTACGAGACTGTCATAATATATCTGTATAATCCGTGTTCCATTTGTAAAATAGTTAGAATATCAAATTTGACCGCCGGATTCAATTATAAAAATAAAATATTACAATTTTCCTTCAACATATTTCGCAATCAGACGGATCGTGGTTAGTTTCGGATAATCGTCTTCATCGATTTTCATTCCGTATTTGTCCTGAAGAACAAGGGCAACGGTAGCCAGATCCATACTGTCAATACCGACTTCATCTATAAGGTCGATATCAGGGTCGAATGTCTCCGGCGTTACATCTTCCAGCTTAAGTTCATTAATCATTATCTTAGCTATATTAATGATAATTTCTTGCGTATCTGTGGATACAGACATTTTTTTTCCTCCTTAAAACTAAATATTTATGAATCCAAGAAAATTTGATGCCATCGTAAAAAGTCAATAAAGAACTTTTTACAAAACGTTTTAGGTTTTAGGTGTTAAGTATTAAGTATTTGATAAAACGGTTAATTGCTTTAACATAATCCCGCCTGGGCGGCACTGATGAATTCGACTTTTTACTTAGTACACATATTCTTAAATACGATTACGTATAATGTTTTATTTTCACCGCAGAGCCGCAAAGCACGCAAAGAATTATTTTTATATTGCTTTCCGCTGAGAGGGAGGAAAGCAATAAAGAATTCATCCCTACGGGAAAAAATAATTTTATATAAAAACATACAGTTGTAACAAAATAAGCGTTGATTGATTTTTCTTTGCCGTCCTCTCAACGGCAAAGAAAAAAACTTCTAACTTTGCGTGCTCAGCGTCTTGAGCGAAGTCCCGTTAGGCGGGACAAGCCGGGCGGTGAAAGAAATCTATATAAAATACGTTATCGAATTAACGAATTAGAGCACTTAGCCATCAGCTTCTTTTGTGATCATAATGCCGCTGCAAGCAAGTTCGCTGTCAACCATTATTTTAAATGAATAAGAGTTGTTGTCTTCATCTTTAGGTATTGCAATAATTTGTATCTTATCGTCGGGCCTTATAATCTGTTTGAACTTTACCCTCTTAACCTGTGAAATTTTCAAATTTTTACCACATGCCTGCTTTATTGCATCAAAAACCATCCCAAGCTGGGCAACTCCCGGAAAAATCGGCTCGCCTGGAAAATGCCCTGAAAACCATGGTGATTCCGGTGCCGCTTTGGCGTCTGCAGTAATCTCATTTGAAGACTTACTTATATTCGCCAGAGAATACCATTTTTCCTGCTGGGGCGTGGATATATCCTGACCATCATTTTTCATCGAACTAAATACTCCCACAGAGGGCCATAATGCCCGCGGTCGTACATCCTTGAAATATTTTTAGCTGTTTCTTCACCGCCTGCTCCGATTATCCAGTTTATACGTCCTTTTGCATGTTCTTCAACGCAACTGATAATATCTTCCCTGCTTATCGATTTAGACTGGTAAAAAACAGGTTTAAGTATATTCTGGGTTTTCGATATCTGCCCCTCTAATACAGCAATGTCATAAAGTGCTGTGTATGGATATATTCGCATACCGCAGAAAAAAAATAGAACGGTTTTATCCAGTTTGTCAATATTTGAAAGGGTTTCATTCAGCGAATCGGCATTTTCTCCGGGACCTCCCAGGAGAAAATAATGTGCGGCATGCAGGCCTGCATCATTTGCAAATTTATGTGCATCAAAGACATCGCTTTTTCTAAACGGTTTCCGGTAAGATACCAGCATATCCCTGGACAAAGATTCAGTGCCGAATTCAACATGGGTAAGCCCCGCATCGGCCATTATACGATAGTAATCTTTGGGAGGGCTTGTTGGTGAAAAAAAAGCTCCCCATGGAATAGAAACCTTCGATTTTATAAATGCACGCGCAACTTCAATACTGTGGGAATAATCCGAGTTAAATACCGAATCAGTGATAAAAAAATATTTTGCCCCTGCTTTCTGAAGCTCTAATGCCGTATTTGCGACCTCTTCGGGAGGGATTAGTCTTAGTTTGCTCCCTTCAATATGGGGATAAGTGCAATAAATACATTTATAATTGCATCCCCGCTTGGTTTGAAGATTAAGCATTCCTCCTTTTTTAAGGTAAAAGTCAATATGGGAATTATTTGTATCGATTTTTCTACAAAACGATTTCTCCCATGGTTTGGGTATTTGTGCTTTGTTTCCCCTGGTAATTACTCCGGGAATACCGGATACATCTTCCTTTCTTTCGAGAGCATTAAGAAGGAGGGAGAACCTTTCTCCTTCGCCTATTATGCCGTAATCTGCTTTCACAGCTTCTAAAATTTCAGTAGGAAATATTGTAAAACCGCTTCCTCCCAAAACCACCGGTGCTTTTGAATGGTTTCTGATAGACTCTACAACTTTCTGATAAGTACCGATAAAACCTTTTGGGTCGATGGTATCCGCTGTATCAATGTTTCGAATAGAAACCCCGACAATATCGGGCAGCATGCTATTTATTACTTCCTTTATTTCATCATAATTTTTAAAATCATTCAGATCGAATATTTTAACCTGATGGTTTTCTGAAATAGCATCAGCGACATAATCAAGTCCCAGCGGATATACCGGGTAAGGATAGGTTAAAGTATTTGCCGAAATAAGTAAAACCTTCATAATAATTTACGGTATTACCTCGATTGCCGTTACAGATTTGCCAAGGCCTATAATAAGAATACCTTTTCCATTCAGGTGATAATCTTCACTGCCGCTAAGTTGCACAGGTATCTTGCCGTTTTGAACAAATCGTACGGCAAGAACCGCAGCTACTGCCGATGCGCTGGCAAATTCACCGGTGAGCTTTCTATAGTCATTTACAGGATTCAAAAAACCGGAAAGGGACAAAAATTCATCAAGCTGCTTTTCCCCAGCCTTTCTATGTGCTGCTGGAATCCCTGCAAAAACAAGCCCGTATTTTTCATTGATTTTTTCCGTTTCTCCCAGATTTTCTATTAAAGATGACATAACCTTTCGGTTATTATCGGCACTTTCAAAAAAAGCCGGATATATTTTTAACCCTGAAGAGGTTTCTCCTGTTTTTAAGCAAAGAGCTCCACCTCCATCAGACCTTGTTTGATCCAGTAATACCGACCGGTCAAAGATATGTGACAGTATCTCATGCGATTCATCCGCCCCGATTACAAATATCGTATCATCAGCATCAATATCATCCGACAAAAGGCTTGCCGTCATTAAAGCCTGCTCAAATGAATAATCTCCGCCGGTTGTTGTAATATTGGGTCCGGTCGCTTTAAACCGTATTGCAACCTGACCTGCCGGTGCATTATGCACAGAGCCCACAAAATTGGTAGGACTGGCAAACTGTTCATTTGATTCATAAAGATTTACAAGAAAATCATATGTTTCGGAAAGCCCTCCCCAACCTGTGCCGAGAAAAATTGATGAAGGAGGATCTGATACACCCGAGTTCTCATGGGCTGCAACTGCTAAGGATAAAACCATTCGAGGCAGGCGTTTAAGACGTCTGACTGCATTAGGTGGGAAATTCTGTGATATTTCCTTAGTCGACAGCAACCCCTTGCAGTCTTTCCCATGTAATATCTCATCCATTGTTTGATCTGTATCACCTGCGCCGGTTATACAGGAAGAGCCGACTATAGATAAATATGAGACTTTTTTTAACTTTGCTTTCGATCTTTCTTTTTCAGGTTTCCCAAGTACAATTGCAGCATTATTCCCCCCAAAGCCAAAGGAATTGGAAAGAACGGTCTTTACCCCGGTTTCAAGGTAATTCATAGCTATGTTTAAATTTAATTCAGGATCCGGTTCGTCACAACCGATATTTGCCGGGATCATGTTTTCAGAAATACTCATGGCAGATACTACAGATTCTATTGCACCTGCAGCAGCAAGGGAGTGTCCAAAAGCACCTTTTACTGATGACATTAGAGGCTTTTTATCGCCGAACAGACTGTTTAAAGCCTTTGCCTCGGAAAGATCATTATGAAAGGTCCCCGTGCCATGCAAATTGATATAATCTATATCAGAAAGAGAGATATCAGAATCATTAACCGCCGCTAATATTGCACCGGCTCCTCCTCTACCTTCAGGATGCGGAGTTGAAGAATGATAAGCGTCACAGGACAATCCTGCACCAAGAACCTCTGCAACTGCATTGTCAGGAACATCTTCATCAGATACAAGAAGAAGCATTGCAGCTCCTTCAGATACGGACATCCCGTTTCTGTTCCTGTCAAAGGGGCGGGCCCCTTCAGGATCTATTAATTGCAGGGAATTGAATCCGTAATATGTAAGCCGGCAAAGTGAATCCGCACCACCGGCAAGGACTCTTTTTACCTTGCCGGTTCTCAACATCTCAAGGGCAACCTTTATCGCCACAGTTCCGGATGAACAGGCTGTCGAAACGGTAATAACCGGCCCTGTGCATTTATATTCACCGGCGATATATTCCGCAACAGACCCGGTTGAATGAAATCTAAACAGTTCCGGCTCCAAATCCCCCTTTTTCATGTGCTCTTCAGTGGTTAATATTCCACCTGTTGACACACCCATTACTACTGCATCCAAGGCATCATTAAACCCTTTCATAGCTTCCTTTGCAGCGATGAGAGCAAGACTGTGAGTTCGGGGGACATTACCTGTTTCAAAAGATTCTCGTATTTCGCCGACGGGCAACGGCTTGCTTTGAGCGGTAGGAAAAAGGCTTAAAGGCGTAATTCCCTTTCTGCCCTCTTTAATTGCATCTTTTGTTTGCAAAAGCCCATGTCCGACAGGACTGATTATTCCCATGGAAACAATGAAAATTCGTACGCCTGTCAATTAGATTTCTCCGGGGATTTTTCGCAGATATAGTCAGCCATTGTCCTAAGGGATGAAAAAACTTTTGCACCCAGCTCCTTATTATTAACTATAACGGAATAATCTTTTTCCATCATTAATACAAGTTCCAGGACGTCTATGGAATCTATTTCCAGTTCTCCTCCAACCAACTGACTGTCCTCATCAATATCATCAGGAGTTACACCCTCAAGATTGAGTGTCTCGATAATTTTAACCTTTAGTTCATTTAATAATTGCTCCATTAACTCTATCTACCCCGCATTATTTCGATTAGTTTTAGAGACCTTTTCAAAGGTCTCTTTTAGTTGATAAATTCGTAAAAAATCCGTTTTTAAGCCGTGTCAAACTCAAAGTCGTAAGTTGTATCTTTACAGGACATTTAAATTATTGTACCATTTAATCAAAACTTTATTTATATATTTATTTTTTATCCTTTTCAATGTTTTTTTTCAATGATGAAAAAGGTATGCGACAATGATCAATGTAAGTATTGAGGAGCTCATCCCCCACCGAAATCGAATGAAACTTATCGACAAAATCATCGAAGCAGACGATGAAAAGGCTATTACGGAAGCAACAGTTACGGGAAAATGGCCTCTTTTTGAAGAAAACTATGTAAATTCGATTATCATTATTGAACTCGTTGCTCAAACGGCCAGTGTTTGCATAGGGTATAAGGAACTAAAAAAAACGAATGAAAAACTAGGGGGAAGAGGCTGGCTTGTTGGAATAAAGAATGCCTCTTTTAATTTAGATAAAATCCCTTTAAACACAAAAATAATAACCTGTTCTAAACACCATTTTAATTTTGAAAATTACACACAAATCCTGGGAACCGCGACAATAGGCTCAGACCTTATTGGTGAAGTCAACCTGCAGGTTCTTCGGTCTGAATCAGGTTCTGTCTTAGGGGATTGATTGAGTTTTTGATTTTTTACGGCAAAAAAATTTAAATCGGAGAAATTATCCACTGCAATCAATGAGCGGCCAAAGGCCTTAAAGAGCGTCACTTCGTGACTTGAGGAGCAGCCCTTCGGGGCTTTGGAGAGCGTCCCTGCGAGACTTAAAGATCGCCCCGTTAGGGCTTGAGGAGGGTCCGCCTGCGGCGGACGTGAGGCCTCGAGCGAAGCGCTCCTCAAACAAAGTGCTCCTCAAGCAAAGCGATCGGTTTCTCTTGGTTAGGAGTTAAAAACATGCATGACAACAAAAAAATAGCAATTGTTACCGGAGGGAGCAAAGGAATCGGGCGGGCAATAGCACTCGAGCTTGCAGATGCAGGATATTATATTGTCATAAATTATAAATCTGATGATAAGGCAGCGGCAGATACCCTTAAAACAATGAAGAATAAGGGAAGTGATGGTGAGGTTGTCAAATTCGATGTTTCAGATTCCGAAGAGGCGGAAAAAGCGATAAATGATATTACCTCCCGTTTTAGTAATATCGAAGTTCTGGTGAACAATGCCGGCATAGCAGCAGACGGATTATTCGTTTTTATGCCTGAAAACGATTGGGACAAGGTAATTAACACCACTCTTAAAGGTTTTTATAATGTTACGAAACCTGTTTTAATGAAAATGGTTCCAAATAAACGGGGAGCTATCGTATCAATATCGTCTGTTGCCGCACTGGTCAGCAATAGAGGACAGGCTAACTACTCTGCAGCAAAGGCAGGCTTGATCGGGGCAAGCAGGGCTATTTCATCTGAAGTTGCCAGGCTCGGTATTCGTGTTAATGTTGTGGCACCCGGACTCATTGAAACGGAAATGATAAAGGATGTGCCTTTAAATAACATCAAACAGATGATTCCCATGGCAAGGGTCGGCCGGCCGGAAGAAGTTGCAAAGGTTGTAAGGTTTCTTTGTTCAGAAGACGCCTCGTATATTAGCGGTCAGGTTATCTCTGTAAATGGAGGGATGTTTTAAAACCGGATCACCTGAAAGCTCTTCTTTTAGGGTAACAGTTCAGCCACTAAGGCACCAAGGCACAAAGAAGAGATATGAATTATAAAACTTTGACAAAAAGAGAAGAATCAATAGCTGAAAAACTGTAGATGCAGCATATACCGTTTATTAAAAATGGCACTAAATGAATTATATTATAATCTTAGTGTCTTTGTGACTTTGTGGCTGAACTATTACCTTTTAGGTTTATTTTAAAAAAGGCTAAATTAATACGAAAAATGAAAATAAAGAAATGCTATAGTTCTGTTTCGATATTTATCTTGTTCATTGCAAGCTATCTGTCGATTGGATGGGCCGACAACTGGGACCAGATAAAAAAGTCGGCAGTGGAGGTTAATACAGTTAAAGCCGATTTCATTCAGGAAAAGCACATGAAAATTCTGACAAAGCCGCTGATTTCAAGAGGGGTTTTTTATTATAAAGTGCCGAAATCTCTTAGATGGGAATATATTTCGCCGGTTAAAAGCATTCTGATGATGCAAAATGGAAAAACAAAGCGCTTTATAAAAAAAAATGAGGGCTATATTGAAGATAACAGCGCTAATCTTCAGGCAATGAAGTTTGTTCTGCAGGAAATCACCATGTGGCTTAGCGGCCGCTTTGATGAAAATCCGGATTTTACTGCAACTTTAGAATCCGGGCATAAAATACTCCTTTTGCCTAAAGAAAAATCTCTTTCCATGATGATCCAGAAAATAGAATTAACACTCTCCGACCGGCCGGGCATAATAAAATCGGTCAAAATATATGAAAGCGAAAACTCTTTTACAAAACTTGTTTTTAAAAAAGTTATACTAAATGATAAGATCGAAGATTCTTTATTCCGGAAGATTTAATGAAGATGGCGTCGTAGAAAGTCCCATCTACTGCGTTGCAGCGGTTTTTCAGACACTCGGCATACTACATGTATTGCCTCGTCCCTGAAAAACCGCTGCGCCTTGTATATGGAACTTTCTACTTAGCCATCGGTTATAATTTTTACGAGTTTATCAATGAAAAGTGTCACATTTCTGTTCATACTTATATTTGGGACTATCTCCTGCACCGGCCTTCCAAAACTTGACCCTGTCAATTCTTCGATAATACCGGAAATCCATAAAAGATGCTCTGCTTTGTTTCTAAATGGCAGATGGGAATTTATCCACTCCATTGAAGCCACAATGCCGAATAATAAAAAGAGCTTCATAATAGGAATAACCGTTATTTCCCCGGAAATAAAAAGAGTCGAATCTGTGATAATGACCATTGAGGGACTCGTTCTTTTTGATGCATGTTATGAACAAAAAGTAGTTATTAATCGGGGAATTCCGCCATTTGACTCTGTCGATTTTGCCAGGCACCTAATGGATGATATCAAGCTGATGTTTTTTAAACCCGATGGCCAAATCATTGAAGCAGGAATGTTAAGTAGTGGTGAATATGTCTGCAGACATAAGAGTAATGACGGCCATTTTGTTGATATTGTCACAAATAACGTCTGCGCCTGGGAAATTCGCCGGTACACCCCAAGTGCTGCTTTAAGAAAAACTATTAAGGCCAGCCATTGTAAAACGCTGCCCGGCTCAAACGGCATTCGCATTCCAGGCAGAATAGAACTTGATGACCGCGGAGCTAATGGATATTCATTGACATTGGAACTGATAGGGGCTAAGCCTCTGGCAAAAAATTAAGGGGATTGTTTTATGAAATTCAGACTGATCTATCCAAAATGGGCGAAACTTCAGAGGCAAACCGAGTTTCACCTTCCCCCCCACGGCCCTGTTGTTTTTGCCGCAACTTTGCCGGATTACGTAGAGGTGGAATTTATCGATGAAAACTTAGAAGAGATTAATTTTGATGATCCGGTAGATTTTGTGGGTATATCCATGATGCTGACCATCCAGGTGAAAAGGGGATGGGAAATTGCCGATATATACAGAAAAAAGGGTGTTAAAGTAATCTTTGGCGGTATCTCTACCATGCTTCACGCTGAAGAAACCATGAAGCGCGCAGATTCCGTATTTCTGGGTGAAGCAGAAGGAAGAATGGAGAAGGTGTTTTCGGACTTTGAGAAGAATAAATTGCAAAAGCTGTATAACTATATAGATGACAGGCCGCCTATAGAAATTGTAGGTACGGCACGAAGAGAAATTTTAAAAAGAGACCTGTATAATTACAAGGGTGTCCAGATGGTTGATCTGGTTCACGCGTCGAGAGGATGTAAATTTCATTGTTACCCCTGTGCTGTTGCCTACCTTGGCGGAAGAAAATTCAGACCGCGTCCCATAGAAAAATCCATAGAGGAAATGGAGAGCATAGACAACAACCGATTGTTTCTTGTAGACAATTCACTTGCACAGGATACTAAATGGGAAATGGACCTTTTTCGGGAAATGATTCCCCTTAAAAAAAACTGGTGCAGTCACCCCATTGAAGATAAGCCGGAAGTGCTGGATCTGGCAGCCCAGGCAGGCGCATGGTATGTCTACCAGGCTGTTTTTGACACATCAGATTTGATTAAAGACAGGATTAAACGATACCATGACCATGGAATCGGAGTTGAGGGCACCATCCTTCTCGGCCTGGATACGCACACGGAAGACTATATTAAAAGACTTATAGATTTTCTTCTGGAAATCGATCTGGATCTTGCGGAATTTACAGTTCTGGCTCCATTCCCCCACACAAAAGCCTGGGATGATCTTCACAGGCAAAAGAGGATTTTCTCTTATGACTGGGATGAATACTCCGCCGATAGAGTAGTATATTATCCTAAACATATGACACCGGAAAAGCTTCAGGAATTATTTCTATATGCCTGGGACGAATTTTACAAAGACGAACCCCAAAGAATCAAGATGTTCAAACTACTTCAGAAAGTGGTTAGAAAAGAAAAGGATGCTAATACATTTACTCCAAGAAGAAGAGAGCTCGCCAAACACGCCTTTGGAAGAAAAGTGGGTCTCGCAAAAGAATAACAATACTTCCTTAAAACATTTCCCCAAAAGCTTTCCAAGACTTTAAGAAAGAGAAATAACATGTCCAAAGAACACATTCTTGTGGTTGACGATGAGGAAGATATCCTTGAACCCATGAAGTTCAACACCAGTTTTTCTCAAACAGCTTAAATTTGTTCCTCTTTGAATTTTACTATCCTGGCAGATGGATTGTGAAAGTACTTCCTTTGCCGGGAGTGCTGTCAACCGTTACATGGCCACCGTGGGCCTGGACAATATGTTTTACAATAGCAAGGCCCAGACCTGTACCGCCCTGCTCGCGGCTTCTGGCTTTGTCAACTCTGTAGAACCTTTCAAAAAGACGGGGGAGATGCTTTTTTGAAATTCCTATACCGCTGTCTTTAATGCTGAAGGAAACGCCTAAATCAGTCTTTATAGCATTGATTTGAATCTTGCTTTTTTCCATACTGTACTTAACCGCATTATTAATCAGGTTAACCATGGCCTGTTCAAAAAGCACAGGTTCGATCATGGCTTCAAGGGAATCGTAACATGTAAAATTTATTTCTATCTGTTTTGCTTCGGCCTCTGCCTTGCAGATCTTAATTGAAGAGGTTATTATTTTTTTTACTGCTGTCTTTGTTAACTGAATAAGATTTTCTTCGTTTTCCTTCTCTATTCTGGAAAGTTGAAGAAGATCATCAATAATAGCCCCGAGACGATTTACATGCTTTTCGATGATCGACAAAAAGCGAATTGCTTCTTTGGGATTATCCTTTGCGCCGCTTTGAAGTGTCTCAACAAAGCCCTTTATGGTTGTTAAAGGGGTTTTTATCTCATGAGAAACATTTGCCACAAAATCCTGCCGCATTTTTTCAAGACGCCTTAACTGCGTAACATCGTTTAATACGAGAAGAGTGCCGATGCGCTTTTCTTTTGAATCGCGAAGGGAAGAAGCCTTAACATTTATAATCCGTTCACCGTTTTGGTTTAAAATGATGTCTTCTTTTACAGGAATACTGCTTCCCTGAGCTTTTTCCATGAATTGTTGAAAATTGCGGTTTCTGATTATCTCATGAAGGCTCTGGTTTTTCGCAGCAGCCGGCAGTCTTGCAAACATGGTCGCCGCAGCCTGATTGAAGCTCAGGATGTGTTCATCCATATCCAGGGCAATAACCCCTTCAGCCATGCTTGACAGCACTGCTTCAATTTGGTTTCGCTGGTTTACTTCTGTCTCTATTCTGCTTTCAAGCCTGGCGGCCATCAGGTTCATCGCTTCGGCAAGATTTGCAGACTCTGTTGTACCGGGAGAGGATAAACGGTATTTCAAGTCCCCTTTGGCAAAATATTCAGCCCCCTTTCTCATCTCTTCAATGGGCCGACTGATGCGCCGTGAAACATAAAAACATACCAGTGCTGCAAACAGGGCGATAAGGAAACCACCAAAGGTTATTCTCTCCTGTATGGAGCTGAGTTCCTCATCGACTTCCGTTAGGGGAATGGAAACCCTTAAAATCGCTTCGAGCCTGTCAGGGGATCTAAGGGGAAGGGCAACATACATCATTCTTTTTTGAAGAGTCCTGCTGTATCTGAGAGCGCTTCCAGCTTCTCCTGATAACGCCTTTATCACTTCTGGGCGATCAGTATGATTGTCCATATCGGCAGGGTTTTTCTCTGAATCACCGATTACTCTGCCGCCAGGAAGCAACACTGTAACACGGATCTGGGCTGATTTACCTATCTCTTTGCACAGGCGGTCAACTTCACTGGCATTCAGGGGGAAAAGCTGCGGTGCGATCCTGCCCATGATGATCCGGCCTTGGACTTTTAAACCTGCAATTGTTCTTTCCATGAAGTAATCGCTTAAAAAGCTTGACGCATACCAGCTTGCAGCTCCCAGGGCAATCAGGGTGATCAAAAGATAAGTAGGATAAAGCTGCCAGATTAACCGAATAGTTTTTTTCATGAAATGTCCTTGAACCTGTAGCCGACTCCTCTGACTGTTTCTATATACTTTCCACAGGGACCGAGTTTTTTTCTAAGTCCTACAATTTGAACATCAACACTCCGATCTGTGACAGGGTAATCATCACCCCGAACAGCATCGACAATCTGAAAGCGTGTAAAAACCCATCCGGGCTTTCCGGCAAGCAGGAAAAGGATTTGAAATTCAGTAAATGTCAGTTCAACAGGGTTTCCCTGTGCCGATACACTCCGTCTTCCCGGATGGATCTCAAGATCGTGGATGTGAATAACAGCCTGCAAATCGGCAATTTCTTCATGTTGCCTTCTGAGGACAGCACGGATTCTTGCAAGAAGAATTCTCGGGGAAAAGGGCTTGGTAATATAATCGTCTGCCCCAAGTTCGAGCCCTGTAACAATATCGGCTTCTTCCCCTTTTGCTGTTAGCAATACTGTGGGGATATTTACTGTTTTTGAGTCTTTTTTAAGTTTTTTCAGTACTTCCAGTCCGTCTATTCCAGGAAGCATCAAATCGAGAATGATAAGATCAGGTATTTCCAACCGTGAACTCCTTAAAGCTTTTTCACCGGACAGGGCTTTTATTATTTTATATCCTTCTCTTGCTAAATTATAACCCACCAGTTCCAGTATATCTTCTTCGTCGTCAACAATGAGGATTGTTTCTCCGGCCATATTACCTCTCTATATTTATGATTGTCGATTGAAGATTGACGGTTTCGTAAATCCCGCCTGGCGGGACTGTGTTGTGCTGCATTTCGTAATCATTCAACGTACGATTAGTACGCCTCATGATTATCCCGCTTTAGCGGGACACGCCTTGAATTTGAACTTTGTAAAAAGTCTTTAAATAAGCGACGGATGGCTAAGTAGAAAGTTCCATATACAAGGCGCAGCGGTTTTTCAGGGACGAGGCAATACATGTAGTATGCCGAGTTCCTGAAAAACCGCTGCAACGCAGTAGATGGGACTTTCTACGACGCCATCAACGTTTTCCGTGCCTTACAATCTCACCCTCTATCATATAAATAACCTCTTCTGCAATATTGGTTGCATGGTCAGCCAGACGCTCAAGGTGCCGCGAAATAAGAAGCAGGTTAATAAGGTAACTGACGTTATCAGGATTTTCCGGTATTGCTCTTTTAATCAAATTATACGCCTCTTCCTTTATTTCATCAACTTCGTCATCTAATAACAGCACTTTAAACGCGAGATCATCATCCATGTTCACAAGGGCGTCCAGGCTCATTTTCAGCATGGACGCAGCTTTTTCGGCCATTACAGAATAGTCGAAGACAAAATCGAACCTTTCTTTTTTCGTGATGGTCTTCACTCTTTGCGCAATATTTACAGCCTGGTCTCCTATTCTTTCCAAATCATTGTTTATCTTTATCACAGCAACAAGAAATCGCAAGTCAACAGCTACAGGCTGATGCAGCGCCATGACTTTCAGGCATTCTTCCTCTACTTCAACTTCCATCTCATCGATTTCATGATCAGAGAAGATGATCTTTTTCGCAACTTCTCCGTCAAATTCTTCAATGGCCTTGATGGCCATTCGAACGCGTTCTTCAACCATGGCTCCTAAGGAAAGAATCTTTTTTTTAATTTTTTCCAGCTCTCTTTGAAAGTGCTTTGTCATCTTTATTATCCTTATTATCCTTTTTATCCGAACCGACCCGTAATATAGTCTTCGGTCTGTTTGAGTTTCGGTCTTGTAAAAATGGTATCAGTATCACCTGTTTCGATTAGTTTTCCAATATAAAAAAAAGCCGTTATATCTGAAACCCTTGCTGCCTGCTGCATATTGTGGGTAACAATGATAATTGTATATAACTCTTTCAGGTTATGTATCAACTCTTCTATTTTCTGGGTAGCCAGGGGATCCAGCGCTGAAGCCGGTTCATCCATCAGGACCACCTCGGGCTTTATTGCCAGGGCACGGGCAATACATAACCGCTGCTGCTGGCCGCCTGAAAGGCCCAGCGCCGATTCATGGAGCCTGTCTTTGACCTCATCCCATAAAGCCGCCTGCTTAATGCTTTCCTCAACCCGCTGGGCAACATAGGCTTTATCCTTTATACCGTTTACTATAAGTCCGTAGGCAACATTATCATAAATCGATTTAGGAAAGGGATTTGGTTTTTGAAAGACCATTCCCACGCGCCGCCTTAGCATCACCACATCCAGGGACGAAGCGCAGATGGCCTGATCGTCGATCATGATTTCGCCCTCCACACGGGTTCCCGGGATTAAATCATTCATCCTGTTCAGGCAGCGCAAAAAGGTGCTTTTCCCGCATCCGGATGGGCCGATAAGGGCTGTAACCTGACACTCATAGAAATCAAGGGAAATGTCATGGAGAGCCTGAAAGTCGCCATAAAAAAAGTTAAGATTTTTTGAAGTTATCTTCAAAGGTTTATCCATTGTTTCCCTTCAATTTGTCAAATAGTTGAACTTTATAAAAGACATATAAATGCGCCAGCGCCCTAAAATGCCTTTTTTCTCCAGTCGATATCATTTATGCCATGCAGCGTGCCCTGATATTCAGGATTTGAGAAAAGACTGTGCTTAGAGAAAATACGTGCAACAAATCTCGAATATAAGGGCACTGCGAGAATACTTTACATTTAAACCAAGATATCTCCTTACGAAAAAAAGCATTTCAGGCCGCTGGGTCGATCTTAATGCGGCAGTCTGACGTCTGAGTGCCGCATTAAAATTGTGTATAAGGCAAAGTGTAAAATTTGAGTTATGGTTTTATATATTTATTGCATCCGTCTACGCAATCTGGAACGGTAAATAATGGCAATCAGGTTAATTCCTAAAACAAGTGCGATCAGAACAAGAGCGGTGCCGTATTGAAGATGGCGGGTTGCTTCTATTTCAGTTCCTGCCGTGGCCAGGACATAAATATGATATGGAAGGGCCATTACTTCGTCAAAAATGGATGTCGGCAAAATCGGCGTGAAAAAGACGGCGCCTGTAAACATGATAGGGGCTGTTTCTCCGGCGGCCCGGCTGATGCCTAAAATAGCGCCTGTAAGGATACCCGGTAAGGCAGAGGGCAGCACTGCCCGCCATATGGTCTGCCACTTGGTTGCCCCGAGACCGAGAGATGCTTCCCTGTATGTATCAGGAACTGCTTTCAGGGCCTCTTCCGTAGCACCGATGATTACGGGCAGGGACATTGCGCCAAGGGTCAGGGCTCCGGCAATTATGCTTACACCCATTTTTAATATGACCACAAAAAAAGCCAGGCCGAAAAGACCGAACACCACAGACGGCACACCTGCCAGGTTATTAATCCCCAGGCGGATCAGCCTCAGGGCACGTCCTGGGCGGGCATATTCATTCAGGTAAACGGCGGATGCGATTCCGACAGGCATTGCAATTATGATAGCTCCGATACTAAGACAGAATGTTCCGACAATACAGGGAAGAATTCCTCCCTTTGTCATTGAGTCCATTGGCGGCTGGGTTAAAAACGTCCAGGTAATTGCTCTCCAGCCTCTTGTCACCATAAAATAAACAATAATAAACAGCGCAATGCCATTGATAACCGCTGCTACACGGAAAAGAGTAAAAGCAAGAGTTTGAAATACTTTTCTGCGCTGTCTGCCCGAAGCGAATTGAGCTGGAACAGTAAAAGTCGTGATATCTGCCTGTTTGCGGGCTGTTCCTGACTTCAAATTTTTTTCTGAAATAGCTGCCATAGTTTCTGCCTGAGTTTTATGTATGCGTTCACAGGTTCAAAGTTCACTGTTCAAGGTTATCTTTCTTTCGCTGAACCCGGAATATACGTCCTGAAACTAAACATTCGTCATGTATTATTGAACCGATGCCACTTAGAGCTAACCTTACACTTCGGCGCAAGACCGTTCAGAACTTACGAATCAACTGTTCAGATTTGCGGTAAACCTACAACCCTTGAACCTTGAACTCTGAACCTGTGAACGGTTACAAAAATTATAAAGATGCTTCACCTGTCTGTTTATATTTATATGCAATATGATCTGCAATGACATTAAAGATAAGGGTAAATAAAAAAAGCACGACTCCTGTTGCAAATAGAGCATAGTAATGTTCTCCTCCTACCGGAGCTTCCGCCATTTCAGAAGCAATGCTGGCGGGCATCGGCCTGACCGGATCGAAAATGGACTCCGGCAGCATAGCCGCTCCTCCTGCAACCATAAGAACCACCATAGTCTCTCCGATAGCCCTCGACAGTCCCAGGATAACCGCCGTGCTGATTCCTGAAATAGATGCAGGAAGGATTACCCTTACAATAGTTTCCAGGTGTGTAGCACCAAGGGCAATGGAAGCTTCCTTCAGGGCGACAGGTACGCTGTGTATGGCATCTTCGGAGATACTGCATATTGTAGGGATCGACATAAATGCCAGCATCAATGCAGCGTTAAACAGGTTAAGTCCTGTGGGAATATTAAAAACTTTCTGAAGAAAAGGGGCAACAAGAACCATTCCGAAAAACCCGATAACTACGGAAGGAAGTGCAGCCAGAAGCTCAACAACAGGTTTGGCAATCTCAGAGACCTTTTTAGATGCAATTTCAGCAAGGTAAACAGCGGTCATTACGCCAAGGGGTATGGATATTACGGCTGAAACCACAGTCACCGATAAAGAAGCGATAATCAGCGGAAATATTCCGAAATCAGGGGGTTCAGACGTAGGATACCAGTAGTGCCCGAAAACGAACTCTTTTACAGAAACAGTTTTAAAAATTGGCAGGCCTTCCCTGAAAAGAAAAACCATAATCAAAAAAAGGGTGGTGATGGAAGCCATTGCAATTAGAAAAAATATTTTCTGTACTGACTTTTCTACTGTCTGCCTCATTAGTGCCATTTATTACCTAAACCTTGCATGAAAATTGATGAGAAACTGTTTTAAAATTCAAGCCTGCGGTTTTAGCAAAATATGTTATCAAAAGAATAATACTCAAATGGTAAAAAGGATAATAATCGATTTTATCTCATCAATTTTCACCCTTCGGGCGAGTCGGAGGCTTCCATCTGCTGCGTTACTAAGGGCTCGCAATAGTCCACTATGGCTTCGCCCTTAGATGCCTTGCATATGAAAACCTCCGACTCGTGCAAAATTCAGGTATTATCCTGTTTTAATATGCAAAGCGCACAGCCCGTATATTCCAATTTGAATATGTTTTTCCATGCGCTTTGCCTCCCACCTTTCCCGTTAAAAACGAGCCCTTTGGCAAGGAGGAGATGACCGTTGGCGGGGGTAGAATGTTTCGATTAAAAAAATAACGAAAAAACGTAATGCTAGTACAATTTAACATACCCTGTTTCTTTCACATACTTCTGGCCCTTCCTGGGATTGAGCATGAAATTGATGAAATTTAATGTATCGCCTTTTGGCCATCCTTTTGTGAACATGAAAAGAGGTCTTGAGATGGGGTACGTGCCGTTTAGCGTTGTGGCTTCAGTTCCTTCTATTCCATCAACCTTCAAAGGCCTCACATTTTTGTTAATATATCCTATACCGATGTATCCTATGGCATGTTTATTGTTGGAAACAGCCTGTACGATTGCACCGTTTGAAGCCATAACCTGTGCTCTGGGTGTTACCCTTTCTTTTTTCATGATCTTTTTTGCCCAGGTCTCATATGTGCCGGACGAAGTGTCCCTTGAGATAACAACGATTTTAAGATCCGGCCCGCCGATTTCTTTGAAATTTTTAATCTTTCCTTTATATATGTCTTTCAGCTTATCCTTTGTTAAATTATTTATTTTGTTGCTTGGGTGTACTACGGGAATTATGGAATCATAAGCCACGGCAAAAGGAACCGGATAAACGCCTTTTTCATGGGCAAGTTTTACTTCCTTGTCTTTGATGAATCTAGAAGCATTTGCAATATCCGTGGACCCATCGATGATGGCCTTTATTCCGTTGCCTGAACCTCCGCCTGAAAGGGAGATTTTTACATCCGGATGTTCACTCATATAGGCTTCCACAGCTTTTTGAGCAATTGGAAGCACGGTTGTTGACCCTTTGATTACAAGTTTGCCCGCAAAAGCGAAAGTTGTTGTGATAATGACTGCTGCAAATAATGAAACAATAATTAAAATAGATTTTTTCATCTTTTTTTTCTCCATATCCATAATGTTGTGATTATTAATAGTAGACAATTGTTAGATTTGTGTTAAGAAAATGTGAAAATTTGGTTAGTTTCTCCCTATCACCTCCTTGCATCAGCTTATTTTTACGCTAAAAAACTTAAACGTCTGTTCACAATGGCTTTGATAAAAAGAAAATAACCTGGAAATGTTAGAGGAGTATTAGAGGCAGGTTAGAAATTTGCATGTAGACATTTTTTCCGCATCCTTTACTAATGCCTAGTTTTCAAGACCCTCCTTTTAAACTGATTTATTCTGATTTTATTCTTCTAAATGCGGTTACCCTGACAAATAGCCAAATGGTGCTTGACATGTATTTTTTGGGGAGCTATTATCGTATATCTACGATAAACGATAATGAGAAGTTAAGGTGGGCTGAATCATCAAAGGACAAAATCAAAGGTTGGAACATAGGACAGGACACAGAGCGTCCGGTATTTTCTGCAGACATAAAGGCCTAGAAACCTTAAAGTTGATGAATTCGTAAAAAGTCTCATCTACCGCTACAACGCAGTAGATGAGACTTTTTACGACGCCATCAAAGTTAAGGGACTCAATATGAAAAAAGTTAAGTTTACGTGTGAAAGTAATCCAATGGACCTTAAGGAGATCGGAAAAATGTCCGTCGATGCATGCAAAAAAAGGTTGGCCGAGCTTTCCAAGGGACTTGCCCATCCTGTGCGAGTAGAAATTGTTCGCATGCTGGAGAATAAACCCCCTGAGCAAAGGTGTGTTTGTGGTGACATTGTTAATGCTATCCCCCTGGCCCAGTCGAGTGTCTCGCAACATCTGAAGGTCTTAAAGGAAACAGGCTGGATCCAGGGAGAAATTAATGGGCCATGCGTTTGTTACTGCACAGTCGAAGGCAATTTTGAATATTACCTGGCCCTTATGAAACGATCTTTTCAAGGAGAATAAAACGCAAACTGCGCCGGAATTTTAGTCTTCAACATCTATTCACACAACATCCGGAGCAAAAGAGAAGGGGCGTCGGGGAAGCAAGAAAAATATTTTTGAACACAATGCAAATTGCCCCCTATTACCTGAATTTTGCACGAGTTGGAGGATTTTTATTATGAATCAAGAAAAAGATAATGCTGCAACCCTGAAACCCACTGATTTCCACACCAGTCAATCACTACAGGGATCAGGGAAAGGGGAAACTATGACAACCGGTTGCTGACCCAAAGGAGAAAAGGCTCAGTTGAGCCTGCCCAGCCTCAGGCAGCCATTTGTGGAGGGTTCTATTCAGACCCGTGTGGGATCTGTTCCCCGGATATCTTCCACTTTGGCCCGGGCCGATCGCCTGGGAAGCATTAAGGCCCGGTGGGGGATAGGCCGGATGCGGTATACTGTAGAACCCGGATTGTATGCCCTCGGGGATCCTGACAAGCAGGCGCCGGTTCTTGTCACAGCTAATTATAAGATGAGCTTTGACCGGCTGCGTGAGGCCTTGCCCGGCCGTCATGCATGGATCCTGGTTCTGGACACCAACGGTATAAATGTCTGGTGTGCAGCAGGGAAGGGAGTATTCGGTACGGAAGAACTGATCCGGCGTGGGGAGTTCAGTAAACTGGAAAATATTGTGGACCACCGGAAATTGATTCTGCCGCAGTTGTCAGGCCCTGGAGTTGCGGCCCACCAGGTAAAGAAACTATCCGGTTTCAAGGTTATCTACGGCCCTATCAAGGCGATGGACCTGCCTGAATTTTTAGATGCAGGGCTAAAAGCAACCCCGGAGATGCGAAACAAGACTTTCACCGTCAAGGAAAGGACTGTTCTTGTCCCTGTGGAACTGGTCAGTGTCCTCAAGTGGGCACTTATAATACTCCCTGCCTTTTTCTTTCTTGGCGGCCTGGGCGGGAAGGCCGGATATTGGGCCGGCGCATTAAACTACGGTCTTTTTGCCATAGCTGCATTGCTGAGTGCAGTGGCAGCAGGTGCGGTTTTAACGCCCATACTGTTACCCTGGCTGCCGGGCCGCGCCTTTTCTGTTAAAGGGCTGGTTGCTGGCCTAATAACGGCGATCATACTTACGGTTTTTCGGGCTGGAAATTTCAGTGATTGGCCGGGCCGGGCCGAAATGCTGGCTTGGTTCTTAATGATTCCTGCCATTACAGCTTATCTTGCCATGAATTTTACAGGCGCTTCCACTTACACCTCTCTTTCAGGGGTCAAAAAAGAAATGAAGTGGGCGGTGCCTTTAGAGATTGCTGCGGGTGCAGCAGGTCTATTCATATGGCTGGGATCACGGTTTGTCATTTAAGGAGTTTATGAAATGGGAAATTTGATTTATCTTAAAGATGTGGTCACCTTAGAACTTGACCAGGAGAAATGCGTTGGGTGCGGTATGTGCCTGGTAGTCTGCCCCCATGAGGTACTAAGCATGAACAACGGGCATGCCGGGATTAAAAACAGAGACCTTTGCATGGAGTGCGGGGCCTGCGCCCGGAACTGCCCGACAGAAGCTGTAACCGTCCAGGCGGGCGTGGGTTGTGCAGCGGCTGTCATTAACGCAGCCCTGGGTCGTAATGCGTCTTCATGTTGCTGCGTGTTAGAACCGGATGACGATGCAGGGAGCGGGAGCATCAAATCCGGAGTGTTCAACCCACCGAAATGCTGTTAAAGATAAGGAACCCGGATACAGGCTTTCTTGAAAACCGCTTTTTAATGTCTCTGATCACGCGTCTCATCTACGCAATTGGTGCCTGAACGAAAACCTCTGTTTTCGTTCAGAAACTCGAAATCCGAAGCACGCCCATTTTATAAGATTGGTCGAAACAATAATGCGAATGTTCCAATGACAGAAATCAAATACAAAAAACATAAAAAAGGAAATAGAGAAGTTGCCAAATCAGGGAAATCTACGCCTGACTCAAAGATAACGTCAACCAGAGCAGGCAGGAAGGTAACGCTGGTCGGAGCCCTGGTCAATGGCATATTGATTCTGTTAAAGTTTTTAGCCGGTATATTCGGCCAAAGCCAGGCTCTCATAGCAGATGCAGTCCACTCCGTTTCCGACCTTTTTACCGACATTGTGGTTCTGATAGGTATCCAAATCGGGCGAAAGCCTCCGGATGAAAACCATCCTTTTGGTCATGCCCGCATTGAGACCTTGGCATCTGCCATTGTAGGGCTGGCCCTTATAGCTACGGCTTTGTATTTAGGGATTGAGGCAGCCTTGAATATCTACCGCCATACTCAATACCACCCCAACATCCTTGCCCTGACCGGGGCTGGCGTTTCTATCGCCTTGAAGGAGGCCCTCTATCATTATACGGTACACACCGGGCGACGTATTAAGAGCCAACTGATTGTAGCAAACGCATGGCATCATCGCTCGGATGCCTTTTCCTCAGTAGCTGTTCTATTTGGTGTTGCGGGGACGCTCATCAATCCTGACTGGCACATACTCGACTCCTTCGCCGCCCTTTTGGTATCTTTCTTTATCGTAAAAGTCGGTCTTGATATCCTCTGGAGAAGTCTCCGTGAATTTACCGACGCAGCTCCGCATCCCGAAATCCTGAGTAAAATCACCCTATGTGCTCGCAGCGTGGAAGGGGTGATCGATATGCATGATCTCAGAGTCCGAACTTCCGGGGGCCTTTATCAAATGGAAACTCACATCGTGGTGGATGGCCAACTGACCGTTGCCCAAGGGCATAAAATCGCCAAGGAAGTGGAAATTTGCCTGGCTGAAGAAGTCGAGGACCTTGACCGGGTCATTGTCCATATAGATCCTGCGATGGTAGAGGAAAAGCCGAAATAAGAGCTTACCATATAATAGGCTGTCTATAATCTTACCCTGATGTCTTGAAATTCTTTCATACCGCCCCAATTTTTCAAAAAAGTTAATCAAATGTTGACCTCGGCCTGTTAAATCGGGTAATATTGACGATCTCGTAAAAAGTCCAACTTCTGCGTTGTGCTACATTTCGTAATCATTCAACGTACGATAAGTACGCCTCATGATTACAAAATTTGCACGCCTTGAATTTGAACTTTTTACGAAACCGTCTAAATCTGACTTTTTACGACTTCATAAATATTAAGACACTGCAAAAATATTATGCCCAAATTCGACATCCACAGCGTTAGCGGACTCTGAAATCCATGGGAGAACACAGGCATGAAGACAACGGCCAGAGATATAATGACTACCAATTTTCATACGGTTTTCCCTCATACGTCCATAAATGATGCAGTTAAAATGTTTAAAAAGGTCGGCTAAGATCCGTTTCGGGTCTTGCCATGCATGTATGAACAGTAGTATTAAAGTAGATGAACACGAATAACTTTTATAATCACGGTTTTGAACACGGACTTTGCGATTGCCGACGCTAATGATGCTTATCTTAAAATTTGTTAAAAAATCAAAAAGATTTACTAAACGAGGTGATATTATGAACAGTATTAAGAAATTATTTATTGTGTTTGCCGTCCTTTTCGGGCTTTTCGTTGCTTTCTCCTGCGTTAAGGCCGGGACTTACTTTATTAGTTTAAATTATCAAGGAGAGCCTGAAACACTCATCCAGGGGTCTCATTTTATGGGGATACAAACTTTCCTGGATCAAAGAGAAGAAGAAAGTAAAAATCTTATCGGCACCAGGATCATCGGAAAGGATCAGAAGGAATTGTTTCTGTCAAGAGCGGGATCTGTTGCGGATTTGGTTACTTTAGCTTTTGAAGAATTTGCGGTGAAAAGAGGGTTTAAAGCGCAAGGCATATCCGGCTGGGACTTTACTCCTGAAGGAATGAAAATCGCAGGCAAGGGACTGAAATATGTTGTAGGGGGATCAATAGAAAAGCTAAGATGCGATGCCACGAAACGTGTAGGTAGAACAAACATGGTTTTGGAGGTAAAAATAACGACCTACGTGGGTAATTTAGAAATCGGCATAGTAAAAAAGCATCCTATAGAGATTAAGCTGACAAGAACAGATCCGACCTTTGGCGCATCGAGCCTCGAAAAGTTTACCAATGAAGCACTTACAAAGATAATTACCGATACGATAGGGGATTTGAATTGACATTGATGAATTTGTAAAAAATTTTCTTTTTACTAAGTACACATATTCTTAAATACGATTACGTATAATGTTTTATTTTCACCGCAGAGTCGCAAAGCACGCAAAGAATCATTTTTTTTATTGCTTTCCGCTGAGAGGGCGGAAAGCAATAAAAAATTCATCCCTACGGGAAAAAATAATTTGATATAAAAACATATAGTTGTAACATTATAAACGCTGATTGATTTTCCTTTGCCGGCGTCCCTGTCCCGCAACAAGCGGGGTCAACGGCAAAGGAAAAAACTTTAAACTATGCGTGCTTAGCGTCTTGAGTGAAGCCCCGCTAAAACGGGACAAGCCGGGCGGTGAAAGAAATCTATATAAAATACGTCATCGAATTAACGAATTAGAGCACTAAGCCGTTAAAAATGATTTAATAAACTTATCTATAGCTTTTTTTCCTTTATAAATACCGAAATGCCCTTCGCATAGTATATCAACTTCAAGTGACAGAAGCAGCTCGAGGGATTTTAAGTAGTCTTTTCTATTCGACAGGAAGCTTGGATCAAGAGGGCCGTGTACATCTTGTGCAAAAAGGACTTTTTCCCCTTGAGACTCGGTTAAATAAACTACCGATCCCGGAGAGTGCCCCGGGGCATGAATAGCCTCAATATCCCTACCTCCTAAGTTAATATTTTCCCGTGAGCCTTTTAATTTTCTGTCAATGGAAAATGGCTTAAGGTTTGAGCCATACCAGTTTGCAGCGGTTACCGTATTATTTCCATGTTCAAGATACTTGGCATCAAGTTCATGGGCGATGACCCGGCATTGAAATTTGTCTTTCAAGGCTTTAGCACCACCGGTGTGATCGAAATGACAATGGGTTAGTAAAAGATAATCGATTTGATTGGAATCGATACCACAAGCCTTGATGTTCTTTAAGACTTTATCCTGATTTCCACCACAACCTGCATCAACAATGGCAGCGTGCTTTCCAAAAACGATCAAATAGATTGCCGCATCTTCAGGTGAAGAAAATCCAGAGCCGCCAACCTGGTATATTTCATCGGTAATTTTCATAGTATGCTACTTTACATATTAACTTACAAATCTACCTAAAGTTAAACAGACTGCCGGGATTCTTTTTGCCGAAAATACAGAAATAGAAAAATTCCACCGGCAATCATCGCAGCGCAAAGCATCTGGCCCATGGAAAACGACAAAAAGATGTATCCGAGGTGGGAATCCGGCTGACGGAAATATTCGATGAAAAACCTGACCACACCGTAGCCGATAAGATAAAAGGCAAGCATTGCGCCCTGCGGTTTCTTTATCTTTCGTATGCTCCATAAAACAGCAAAAAGAAATATTCCTTCAAAAAATGCTTCGTAAAGTTGTGAAGGATGGCGAAGTTCACGGCCCGGTGCCATGGGAAAGTACATACCTATCCATGAAGATGTAACTTTGCCGTATAATTCACCGTTAATAAAATTGCCGAGCCGTCCGAATGTGTATCCCAGCGGAATAACCGTAGTATATAAATCGGCAACTTCCCAGAAATTAAGGCTTGCTCTACGCGTATATATCCAGGTGACTACGATGACCCCGATAAGGCCCCCATGATAGGACATGCCGGATATGCCTGTAAAGGTTACTCCATTTGAGAAACTAAAGGGTAAAATTATTTCAAGGGGATGTTTAAGATAATATGATAAATTGTAAAAAAGAACATACCCGAGACGCGCACCAATAATTAGTCCCACCATCATTAAAGTAGTGAGATCTTTAACCTGATCGGAAGATATTTCAAAGCCCTTTTCACGCTTTATACGAAACATAACCAGAAAAAATGTAAATGCAAAAGCAATGACATACATAAGTCCGTAATACTGAAGCTTAAATGACCCTATTTCAAAGATAACCGGGCTTATATTTTCAGGAAGATGTTGCCACCATATTATAAGTTCATCCATATTCAATTCCGTTTTTTGTTTTGTTTAATTAGTGTTGCAGGAAAACTTTTGCAAAACCGGCCGGCTTTAAGAAGGAGATTACACAAAGAGCTTAGACTACTTGAGGCCTTTGCAAAACGTCCCTTTTTGCCCAATCTCTGTGTCTGGCTCAGATTTTGGCACTTTAGTGAAGCTTTAGCGCTATCCTCGAAATACTCAGTGTATTCCTGTGGTTAAAATCTTCGCCATCCTTGACCTTGAACAAAAATGAACATTTTTCAAAGGTCTCTACTTATAGCTCTGGAAGAACAAAATTCTCAGCGCCATCCGGGACGTCGACCGACCCATAGAAGATACTATATTTAAAGACAGGCTGTTCTTTTATTGATCCTTTATTTGAGGCGGCTTTTTAATTTTCTCTTCATAAACCGAAAGGAGAAAGATCGTAGCTAAAGGCTGAGTAAAAAGTGATCCAATAAAAACAGCACTTCCTGCAGCAGAAATACCCAGGAACAAGAGAAGAACCACTAGTTGATCTACAAATACACCCTTGGTTGTCATTGTATAGCTTTCCTTTATTGCTTCGAATAATCCCAGTTCCTTATCTGTCATAAGGGGCACCATATAAAGACAACAAAAGGATACGGCCAGGGCAATGACAATTCCCGGTAAAACGAGCAGCATTAATCCTATCATAGTTGCAATAAAAACCAGAATTCCAAACCCCAATAAGGGCAAAAAGAGTTTCATCTGAGAAAATAAATCCTGAATTTTTGGTTCACGACCTTCTCTTAACATTAAAAGGATGGACTGCATGTAACCTGCCATTGTAACCGGTGCAAGTATTCCTAAGGTAAAAAACCATAAAATAAACATTGCCAGCGTCATGAAAATAAGCGGTGCAATGAACTTTAATGTCATGTTCCATGCTGTTTCCAGATGTTTTTTAAAATCCATTGATTTCTCCTTTAAGTATTCTTTTATGTGTTATATTTCCATAAAACTCAGTTAATGTATTTGAATTTTCCTGTAACTGTTGAGACCGGAGTATATTTAAGTGAATATTGTATGTCAATAAAAAGGAAATGCATAGAACCTGTTCTAAAAAATTATATTGACACTGCTTCTTTACATGCTAAAATCTTTATAAAAATTTAAAATAATAAAGCACTATTTATAACTACCAACGCCCCGCCAGTGTGGGGCTTTTTTGTGATATAAATATTTAAATTGAAAGCAAAAAAAGTTAATAAAATAAAAATCGTCTTAGCCGTATCCAGCGGTTTGTTTCTGACCGGATCTTTTCCGACTTTTAACTTTAGCTATCTTGCCTGGTTTGCCTTTGTTCCTCTCCTCATCTCCTTGAGAAACCTTTCTATAAAGGAGAGTTTTTTCGTCGGTTTTTTGACAGGACTTACCCATTATCTAACGCTGGTATACTGGCTTGTATATACAATGAGAACTTACGGTCACCTGCCATGGCCTTTGTGTGTGGTTATTCTCATCCTACTTTCCGCTTATCTTGCACTTTACTTTGCTGTGTTTTCCGCAGCTATTTCAAGGCTGTTCTCAAGGCCTTTGTTCTTATTTCTTATGATCCCTGTTTTATGGGTTTCGCTTGAGTATATACGCTCGTTCTTTTTATCCGGATTTCCGTGGGAATTAATCGGATACTCCCAATTTAATACGTTGCACATCCTGCAGGTTTCAGATATATTTGGAGTATATGGCGTATCTTATTTAATAGCCTTTTCCAATGCGTCAATTTTTATCGTACTTCTGTATCTGACCGGGCTCGACTGACAGAACGAAAAGATAACTAAACGTCTTTTCGCAGGATCTGTTTTCGCATGTGTACTGATTGTTGGACTTGCCATCTCTTATGGTGCGTGGCGCATAAAATCTGTTGATGAACTTATTTCAGCGTCCCCTTCTAAACATGTAGCTATTGTTCAGGGAAATATTAAGCAGTCAGAAAAATGGGACCGGGCATTTCAACTTGTAACAATAAAAAAATATTTAGATCTATCCCATATAGCAAAAGAGCAAAAGGCGGATCTTGTTGTTTGGCCTGAAACAGCCGCTCCGTTTTATTTTTCATTTAATACCCGGCTTGCGGATATTGTTAAAAAAGGGATTGCCGATATGCCTGCAACTTTTTTGTTTGGCAGTCCTTCATTTGATCGCGTAAATAATAGAGTAGAATATTACAACAGCGCATACCTGATCAGCCCCAAGGGAGATATTTATGGCAGGTATGACAAAGCCCATCTTGTACCGTTTGGAGAATACATCCCTTTAAAAAACTGGTTTCCGTTCTTAGGTAAAATAGTGGAGCACGTTGGTGATTTTAGGCCGGGAAAAAAGGGAAAGACAATTGAGTGGGGCAATCACAGGATAGGTTTACTGATCTGTTATGAAATAATTTTTCCGGACCTTTCCAGGGCAATGGCGAAAAACCAGGCGTCTTTGCTGATAAATATCACAAATGATGCATGGTACGGAAGAACCAGCGCACCGTATCAGCATTTCTCCATGGCTGTATTCAGGGCTGTGGAAAACAGAAGGGCGCTTGTAAGATCGGCGAATACAGGCATAAGCGGATTTATTGATCCTGTGGGTAGGGTTATTGATTCAACGGAGCTTTTTGAAGATGCAGTCAAGACACGCACTGTTCCTTTAATACACGAAACATCTTTTTATACCCGCTTTGGAGACGTATTTGCCATGGGCTGCCTGGCCATTATAATGCTGGTTATTTTGGCAGATTTTATCCGGAAAAAACGGAAGGAATAAAACGTTTTATTTATCAAGGAATGACGAAAATATAAGGTAATATTTACCACTGATTTTTATGGTGAACTTTTTCAATATGATCGATGCTATTGAACCAAACAACAGGAGGAAAACAATATGTCCATAGAACTTAAACAGACCATAAAGGAGCTTTCCGATGAATTAGAACAATTGAAAGGTTATCTTTGACATAGCCGGCAAAGAAAATAGACTCGGTGAAATAGAAGATCAAATTGCAAAGGAAGGTTTTTGGGACAATCCTGATGAAACCACAGCTATTCTAAAAGAAAGGACATTCCTTTCCGGAAAGATAGAAAGCTTTAATTTGCTTTACAATGATCTTGAAGAAAATGAAATCCTTCTTGATCTGGCTTTAGAGGAATCGGATACTGAAACACTTGAAGAAGTCAGACGGCAGCTTAAAGCAATTGATAAAAGAATAAAAAAGCTTTCCCTGGATCTCATGCTTGACGGCGAAGATGACCGAAATAATGCCATTGTTTCCATTAATGCAGGCGCAGGAGGGACAGAGGCACAGGACTGGGCCGAGATGCTCCTTAGAATGTATGTGAGATGGGTTGAACGAAAAGGCTTTAAAGTCAATATGATAGATTTCCAGCCGGGTGATGAGGCAGGCATTAAAAGTGTCACATTCACAGCAAACGGAGAAAATGCATACGGCTATTTAAAGACAGAAATCGGTGTACATCGACTGGTGCGTATTTCGCCGTTTAATGCCAGCGGTAAAAGGCACACGTCCTTTGCGTCTGTTTTTGTCTATCCCGAGCTGGACAAAGAGATCGTTATAGATATTGATGATAAGGATCTGCGTATTGATGTTTACAGGGCCAGTGGCGCAGGAGGGCAGCACGTAAACAAAACCAGCAGTGCTGTCCGCATTACCCACCTTCCATCTGGAATTGTCGTGCAGTGCCAGCAGGAAAAATCCCAGTACAGAAACAAGGAAATGGCAATGAAGGTACTTAAGGCCCGGCTATACCAGCAGGAAAAGCAGAAGCAGGATGAGAAGTTTAAGGAAATACATGACAGCAAGGGCGAAATAGCCTGGGGAAACCAGATCAGGTCGTATGTCCTCCATCCTTATCAGATGGTAAAGGATCACAGGGTAAATCTTGAGGTCGGGAATGTAAATGATGTCCTGGACGGCGGACTTGACCCTTTTATTGAGAGAGTACTACTGACCGGAAAATAATAAGAGACCTTTGCAAAAAGTGCCGTTTTTCAAAGGTCTCCATAAGATGAAAGTGGCTAAAGACCACGGACAACCTACAACTTTCTTTGCATATGGACCCGATTGATATTATAAGTAAATTTTATAAACCAGACTCAAAACTGTTCGATATCCTGGTAAATCACGGCGAGCAGGTTGCAAAAAAGTCTCTACATGCCGCAAGCAAAGTTCCTCATTTAAATCCTGACATCAATTTTATCAAAGAAGCTGCCATGCTTCATGACATCGGCATTTTTCTTACGAATTCACCGGAGATATGCTGCTTTGGCAAGCACCCTTATGTCAGTCACGGATATCTTGGTCGTGAATTGCTGGAAAAAAACGGATTGCCGAGACATGCACTTGTGTGTGAACGCCATGTAGGACTCGGCATTACCGTTAATGATATACTTTCACATAACCTGCCAATCCCCAGGCGGAATATGTTACCTGTCTCAATAGAAGAACAGATCATCTGTTATGCAGACAAGTTTTTCTCAAAAAACGGCAACCAGAGTGCAAGGGAAAAGCCTGTTGAGGATGTTTTAAAGGGTCTTGAAAAATACGGCCATGATAAAGTCATGATATTTAAATCATGGGTAGATCTTTTTAACGGCAACTTGTCTAATCCTTAAAACCGGATTGTCTGAACGCGGCTTTTTAAAAGCTAAAATGCTGCCTTTCAAGCATTATTTCTCCCATATCTGAAGAATGGAATTCACATCAACCTTTCTTTCCACAAGCCCATATTTAAATGCAAAATCGGCAAACCTCTGCCAGCGCTTAACATCATGTTTCTGGTTATGTGCAAAGTACGGCAGTGTCAGCTTGAATGCTTCGGTTTCGGTTCTCCGATCAGCTTCGGGAACAGCTTTTAAATATTTTTCAAGTGCTTTTTCAGGATTTGCACGTGCGTACGCAATGCCCCGGTCAACTGCCATAGAAAATGCTTTTATCGCCTTTGCATTTTTTTTCAAAGACTTTGCACCGCATACGAATATAAGTTCGTCATAATCGGGTATGCCCCACTGCTCCAGTTCAAAGTAACCGGCATGATATCCCCTATGCTCCAATACAACGGTTTCATAGGTTTTAAACGGCCCCATAATGGCGTCCACTTTACCTGTTGTCAGTGATTGAACAATAGTAAAGCCCACATTGATTGGTGTATAGTTCCGGATGCCGTTAATTTTGGCAAAAGCCTCCATCAGCACATCCATTAAACCGGGCACTGTGTAGCCGATCTTTTTGCCTTCCAGATCAGACGGTGTATTTATCCCTTTCCCTTTTAAAAAAAGCAGGGTTGTCAGCGGATGTTCCACCAAACGCCCAACGGCTATAATGCCGAGTCCTTCTGATGCAGCAATAATAGTCTGGGGCTGGTAAGAAATTGCTATATCAACAGTGCCGGTAGCTGCAAGCTTCAATGCATCTGCAGTGTCCGATGGGCTTAGTATTTTGATTTCCAGTCCTTCATCAGAAAAGTATCCCTGCTGCCTGGCCACGTAAATCGGAAGATGATCAACATTGGGAAACCAGTCAAGCATTAAAGTAAGTCTCTGCGCAGCAAAAGATGAAGATACTAACAAAAAAACAAGAAGCACTGACACGGCAATTAATAATCCTTTTTTCATAATACATTTCTCCTTAACTATTTCCATTTAATGACTCTTTTTTCCAAAAATCCCACCAATACCCACAGTGTCAATCCCATCATGGAGAGCCACAATATTGCAGCAAAGACCATGTCAACCTTGAGTCTGGCATTGGCCTGTATCATTATATAACCAAGTCCCCTTTGAGCTCCCACCCATTCTCCGATGACAGCGCCTATAGTTGCCACAGAGACACCAACCTTGAGCCCGGCAAAAAAATGGGGAAGTGCCCATGGCCAGTAAAGAAGGCGCATGGTTTTTAAAAATCGTGCGCCCATTAATTGAAAGAGGACCCTGTATTCTGAATCGCAGCTTTTAAAACCCTCCAAAAGGTTAACTGTGATAGGGAAAAAGATAATAACAGCAGCCATAAGTACTTTACTTGCAATTCCGTATCCAAGCCACACAACCAGAAGAGGAGCGAGTGCAAAAACCGGTATAGCCTGGGATGCAACCAGAAAGGGAGCAATTGCTTTTTCCATTGACGGATACGCAAACATTACCATGGCCAGAGGAACCGACACAGCAAGGGAAAGCAATATCCCCGTCAAAATTTCGAGGGCCGTAACTCCCACATGGGGAAGCAGTAAAGGAGCCTGGAAAACGGCAACGCTCAATATACCGGTAGGGGCAGGAAGTATAAAGTCAGGTATATTGAAACTCCTGCACGACAGTTCCCATACGGCAAGAATAAATAAGACTATTGAAAGGGCTATTAAACTAGAGCGGCTCAATATTCAAATCTCCCTGCAACTGATTAAGAACGTGCTCTTTGATTTCTATGAGCTGTGGATCGCTTACGCTTCGCGGCTTTTTACTATCCAGAGTAAATCGCTCACGGACACGCATGGGTGCCGGGGTTAAAACCAGCAGTTCGTCTGCCATAAGGAGAGCTTCTTCAATATCATGTGTAATCATTAAGATGCTTCTATTAAAATCGCTTTGGAGCATCAGAAGTAATGACTGGAGGCTTCTCCTTGTTATGGCGTCCAAAGCTGAAAGGGGCTCATCCAACAAAACCAGTTCCCGCTCAAACATAAGTGTGCGGATAAGGGCACACCTCTGGCGCATCCCCCCTGAAATTTCCATAGGTCTGTAATTTTCAAAACCATGAATGCCCAGCCTCTTGAAAAGTGCTAAAGCCTTTTCTCTGGATTGATCTATATCTGCATTGGCGATGCGTGCCGGAAGCAAAGCATTGTCTATCAAGGAAAACCATGGCAAAAGCAGGTCCTTTTGCTGCATATATGCGGCGTTTTCTCCCAGATGAGGCAAACTTTCTCCAAGCCAGGAGATTTCACCTCTGTCGATTGGCCAAACACCGGTTAGCAAATCAAAAAGAGTACTTTTACCGCAGCCCGACGGTCCTATAAGGACAGTGAATCCATTTTTAGGAACACTTAAATTAAAATTATCCAGTATGGAAAGGTTGTCAAAACTTTTGGATAGATTAGTAACCGTAAGCATGGAGGTATTTCTTAACGAGACCTTTGCAAAGGATCTGGATCGGAGGAAGGGCGGGATAAAATTAAATTGTGAATTTATCGACTTCCCTTCGCCGGCATGATCCGGATCAGGTTCCAGGAGTCGAGACGTCAAGTCTCCTCTCAGCCGATTTTCATCGACTCCCCCAGTGATTTAATATTAATTGCTAACATTACCTGTATGGTTTGTCAAACGTAATTGCTGTTATCCTAAACCGGACAAACCGGTTTGGGCAAAGCAAAAATCTAAGATTTATCGGGGAATCAACCAGCTTTTATTTTTTTATCACGAAAATACGAAGACACGAAAAAAATATTTTTATTTCGTGCTTTCAACCTTTCGTGTTTTCGTTATTGATTTTAAATTTCTTGCTATAAAACGCAAAATTTGTACTTAAGCGCCTAATTTTCTTCCAAGAAAAGGCTCAAAATGATACCATTCCAGAGGATGCTCGCGAAGGTTTTGCTGAATAAGGTCTGCATAGGCCTGGGCTGATTTTTCTATGGCCTCCTTCCTGCCGGCGCGAGATGCCGCCTTGACATATATAGGCTCGGATATTGAAAAATGGTAACTGCTTTTACCGCTGCGGAAGGAAAAAAAGATGAATAGGGGAGCGCCGGAAAGAAGGGCAAAGATGTGGGGTACTTCAGGGAGGTTTACATTATGATCTAAAAATTTAACCGAAACGGTTCTTTCATTTCCGCTCCAGATACGATCTCCGGTCAGTGAAACAAGGCCGCCTTCTTTTAAAAACTTTATTCCGTCAAGAATATCAAAAGGAGACCCGCCTCGTTGATCCACTGCAACTATCCTGACTCCACTTTTAGAAAGGCTTTCTTTTTGAATACTCTCGATTTGTTCTTTATTCTTTATTCCCATATAAAGTAAAAGGCGCATTTCACGCTGCTGACGGCTTAAAAAATGTGCGGCTACCTCCCAGTTTCCCATATGGGACATAAGGATAATTCCACCTGTCTTTTTTTCTATAGCTTCTTCAAGATGTTCCCATCCTGTCGATGTATAAGAGATGTTGCCGAAATTCTGAATTAAAAACCGGTCTAGAAATACATGTGTAAAATTATGATACTGTCTCCAAGTACACCAGATATGGTATAACCTGTTTTTATCCGGGAAAAGGGCTCGATAAAAGCGCACACCGACAGCTACTTTCAAGGGAGAGAAAAGAAAAAAACCGGTGGAAATAGGCCAGGCAAATAATGTAAATACCCATGGGCCGAGCTTTTTGGTTAGAGCTATAAGGAATTTGTAAAATAATTTTTTCATGTTTTCATTGATAGACAGTAATTTCTACAATGCTATCACCTGGATTTTTGCGCAAATTATGTGTGCCCACTCGTCGAAGCCCAAGAATCTGATCCTGGTATCTAAGAATCAGCCACCGCCTGATTTCCTGATCACATCGAACCCAGACGTAAAATGGACAAAGGCAAAGGTATTGCCGGGATACCTTGAATGAGACCGCTCTGTTTTGATTTTGTCAATATTATTCCGTTTTTGTATTTGGAGATCTGCTTGAGCTGCTTTGGCCTAAGTTGTGCAGTCCATTTCACTTCAACCGGCCAGAAGCGGTTCTTATCAACATAGGCTATGTCCACTTCCCCCTTTGCTTTTATATAGTAAGTCGGAAAACGCCTGCTGTAATGAGTCGCTACAATGGCTTCAGTCAACTTCCCCGACCAGTCCGAATCGCGAAGTATAGGCTTTACCTGGTCGTTAAAAGGGTCCTCACATGGTTTTAACCAGGCATTAACCGCATGAAAGATAAAAGGATCTGTAAACATTACCTTTCTAGCCTTTTTGGGAGAAGCGGTCAGCTTGTCTTCCTGCAGGGCCGGTTGGACAAATGTTGCATCCATGGAGGTAAGGAGCGCCACATAGTCGGCAATTGTCTTGGGATGATCGATGGATAGATCACTTGACAGAGAATTCCATGTAATTTGACTCCCATACCGTTTGATAATTGCTTCTAATATTTCCTGTAAAAAATGTTCTCGTTTGTTCCGTTTGAGAACATCTCCTCTAATCCAGTCACTGTAAGTTGAAAAAGTGGCAGGCAATATGCGCCCATATAGAGCCATATCATTAATAGCAGTGAGAAAACCACCATGCACAAGATAAATTTCAAATTCTTCGAAGAGAAGATCCAGCAATTCAACAGAAGGGGTTTTATCGAGATCTAGTAAAAGCTCTATTTCATTTTGAGCTATCCTTTTATTAAGCATTACAAAATCAAGAAAGCTGAGCGGATACAGATGAAAATCAACCTTGTTTGATAATCCCCTTCTGCCGGGAAAGCGCATTCGCGCATCCTTTATAATCGCCAGGTCCGAACCTGTAATCACCAGTATGGTGCGTTCTAGTATACCGCTATCGGCAAGATATTTTATGCCTTTGTCCCAGTGGTTGATATAGGTGACTTCATCAAGCAGGATGATGTTTAGACCTGTATCCGGCATCTCTTTTATCAAGTCGACAAGCAGTCTTACCAGGGAATGATGGTCATCAATCAGTTCGCCCGTAACGAAAACAATACTTGCTGGTTGGATATGACGCTCAAGCAGTCTGGCCATCCATTGCTTCAGCAAGGTTGTTTTTCCGATCTGACGTCCTCCGGTTAGCGTGTATATCCCCTGTTTATTATATGGGATCTGATCAAGTAACCGGGAATAATGGACAAGCGGTCGTTTGCCAAGAAGCTGAAGATGAGGGTCCAGATCAAGAAAGGCATCGGGCTTCTCAATGTGCGTATTATGGGGTAAGAATCTGGTATCCATGGCAAAAACTCTAAATGAAAATTATAATCAATTTAGAATGAATAAATTTATTCATCGACTATTATCTATAATTTTCAAGCAATGTCAACCTAAAAATCTTTTAAAAAGAGACTAATTTGTCCGGGTTGGGGAGATATAGCAATATATTGATAGACTTTGTTTAAAATACTTATTATGGCCATTAGATAAAGAAAGATCCGTTAAGTTATAGAAAATGGGGAGAGAAAAAACATGGTTCCGGATGACCAATGGTTGGAGACTGTACGCAAGAAAAGGCAGTAACGCTAAGACCGCTACTGCCTTGTGTTTATGATAGTTAGTTACTTATTTGCGGATGTCCAGGATTCCTGTCGGCATTGCTTTCGAATATTTGCCTTTTTTCAATACCCCTGGCGATGATGTGGTGGAGGGCTTCCGAAGCCCACCCTTCCGGTCAATGTGCAGTAATAGGTTCTGTTCTCACCCTATAACTTTGGAGCTAAGGAACCATTTAAATATTTATGCACTATACTGGAAATAAGTGTTTGATATGGAATCCCTTCTTCGATAGCCTTTATTTGAATCTGGCGATAGTCTTTTTGAGTAAGACGAAGATTTATACGTTTGTCTTTTTTTAAGGTATTTCGGGCTGCGGCGATTGCCTTCTCTTTTTCTTGTTTGATATTTTTAACAGACCGCCATTCTTCACGCTCTATTGATTCCATCAAGTCTTTTTCTTCCTGATCAAGTGGCTCAAAAGCCTTTCGGCTTAATTTTTTCATTATTTCCCCCTTAAACCGTAACGTTTGGCATATTTACGACTTGGAAAGGCCGTTTTAAGAAAAATTTCATTATCGTTTTCTACAAAAGGTACAACAACAGCATAATTCTCTATTTCCAGAATATAAATTTTTTGATCAGATCGTCTTGGATTCTCCTCTATTCCAAGTATCTGATCTGATTCAATTAGATATGCAATTTCCTCGAATGAAATTCCACGTACCTGCTTCAAAATCTCGTTTTTTTCGGAATCCCAGTTCAAATATTTCATGTTATAAATATATGCTAATGTTTGCCTTTTGTCAACAGATAGTGCAACTCAGAAGATGAATATTAAAACAGAACACCGCTAATCGGTCGCGCGGCTTTTTTGAATTAGCTTGGTTAGCCGTTTACGAACCGCGCTGCAGAGTTCCGGTGACAAAGCTATCGCCGATAAGTGCACTTCCACCGCAACGATTGAACCAGACAATGTGGCGAATGATTTGTTGTGCGGCAAATCACTTTGTGTAATATTATGATTTGCCATAAGATATTTTAAGACACCGAGTGGATCGCCTTCTGAAAAAGGAAAATGTTCCTTGTCATAAGCTTCAATTAATGTTCCAACCGTATCCATCAATGCAGCTAATGGATGGCGGTCATCATTCCCGACTTCATCAATTAATTGATCTAAAAAAGCTGACAAATTATCGTATTCAGCCTCTGTATGGGGAACAGATAAATAAGGAGCTAATGGTTGCCATTTGTTTGATATTTCACTCAAGCTATACATAACCATAATTCATTCCTTACATTTATCTTTGACATATTCTGCATGTGTTAATACATAACGGATATAAAGTTTGTTTCGGTTATAATGTATTGCTGTAACCAAACGTACCTTGTTTCCACCGATTCCGGGGCAAAGGCTTTCCATAGAGGAATTTATTGCCGGTTATTGTATGGACACTATGGAAAACGGGTACATTGATATCAGTGTTGATGAAGCTAAACAGGCGGTTTTAAGTCGCGTGGTCTTGAAATAGCTTCTTTAAAGAGATAATGCTCTAAAAAGGACTAAACTGTTACACTTGGACTTCCAGTCTCCTATTGCAAGTTATTTTGTTTTTTTAAGACGTCCCAGAGCTCAACCGCTGCCTTTTTGCAGGCTTTGTTCAGCAACTTCCCAGGTGCTATATAGCTGTCAGGCTTCCCATATTCGTTCATTGTTGAATTGCGTCCTAAGACCGCCCAACACGCTCTCTGAATTCTCAAAGGCAAATATGGGAAATCCCGTTCCCCGAAATAGTCCGTCCTTCAGCATGTATAATCGGAGATAGAGTGCTCAGATAGGCGACTGAGGAATACTGTTAGAAGCTTATTATTCCCATTAAATAAAGAAAGGCAGTAACGCTAAGCCCGCTACTACCTTGTGTTTATGATAGTTAGTTACTTATTTACGGATGTCCCAGGACTCTATGTTAAGGATTAAGAGAAAATGATTTAAGGAGTGTATATAAAAATATATTTTGGGATGCAGTAAAAAAGAATAGCTATATATTGATTGACTTTGATTAAAATATTAAGTACTTTTTCATGGTACTGATATTATAGAAAGTTTATTGCTTGTTGGAGTGATTATGGACAAAATTGTTGGACATTGGGTTGAAAGATCGAAATATGATCTTGATACTGCCAAAGTTATGCTGGACACAGGTCGCTATCTTTACGTTGCATATATGTGTCAGCAGACGATTGAAAAAATGCTCAAAGCTATTATAGCACATCAAGGCAAGGAGAACTTTCCTATTCACAATTTAAATCGCCTTGCAGAAATTGCTTCTATTAGCAATGAGTTAACTTCTGAACAATTTAATTTTCTTGCCGAATTGACACCTTATCATATTGAGGCACGTTATGGAGATTACAAAGAAAGTTTGTCTGAAATAATTAATGACAAAGAGGCAGAACAAATTTATAGAAAGACTAAAGGAATCTATAAATGGCTTTATCAGAAAATGAAATAAATGAAATTATAAAGGGTTTCATTGTAAGGCTCAAGCAGGAGATTCCAATCAAGGGAGTCATATTATTCGGTTCATATGCACATGGGAAACCCAAAGAATACAGTGACATTGATTTGGCTGTGATTTCAGATTGGTTCGAAGGCAGACCTAAGATAGAAAATATGAAGCACCTTTCACGAATTGCTGCCGCTTATAACAGTATGATAGAAGCACTTCCGTTTACAGAAAAAGAATATATAAATTTAGATAAAAGAACTTTTTTAGCTGGTATTGTCAAGAATGGTCGAAATTATTATGAATTAATTGAACAGTGAAATTTGAAAAGCCCGGACGCAGTCAGTATTGCCCGGCGCTGTGTCCGAGTTATGTTTTGCTCAGACCGACCCCCCTTGGCCAACCCCCTTCCCTACATTACTTCCGCTGCCTTTTTGCAGGCTTTGTTCGGCAACTTCCCTGGTGCTATATAGCTGTCCGGCTTCCCATATTCGTTCATTTCTGGATTACGTCCTTAGAGTTCCCAACACGCTCTTTGAATTATCAAAGGCAAATATGGGAAATCCCGATCCCCGAAATAACCCGTTCTTCAGAATGTATAATCGGAGATAGAGTGCTCAGATAGGTGACTGAGAAATATTGATAAAAACTTATTATGGCCATTAGATAAAGAAAAGCAGTAACGCTAAGCCCGCTACTGCCTTGTGTTTATGATAGTTATTTACTTATTTACGGAATGTCCCGGAATCCGTCCCGGAATCCGGAATCCGGCAACATACATATCTGCCTCAAAAACTCAGGATGGAATCCAATTCCTTTTTCAGGCCATCTGAAACCGGTGTTAACGGCAAACGAACTTCCGCTGATTTGAGTAACCCAAGCCTCTTCAAACAGTATTTCAAAGGTGCCGGGTTTGGCTCTTCAAACAGCAGTGGAATAAAATCTGCAATTCTTCTCCATATAAGCAGTGCTGCTTTATGATCATTTTTTTCCAGCAATGAATATATTTCCACAAATTTTTCAGTCATTAAATGGGCAGATGCCAGAATACCGCCATCACCGCCGTTAACCACAGTATTATAATAAAGAATATCTTCTCCGGTTAAAGCTGAAAAATCCGGGGGTTTGTTTTTTATCAGATCCATTGACTGTTTAATATTACCATTTGAATCTTTTACCCCGACGACATTTTTCTGCTCCGCCAGTTTAAAAAGAGTTTCATTTAAAAGGTTCACGCCGGTTCTGTATGGAATGTTGTAAATAATAATATTTAAATCCGTAGCCTCGGCAAGTTTTAAAAAATGCTCAGACAAACCTCGCTGATTTGGCCTGCTATAGTAAGGGCATACCGAAAGTATTCCATCTATCTTATATTTCTCCACTTTTTTTAATTGCTTTAACAATTTGTCCGTATAATTACCCCCAAGTCCGACATACACCGGAATGCAGTCGGCTACTGCAGCAACAGTCCGCTCAATGATTTCTTCATATTCCACATCAGTTACAACCGGGATTTCTCCGGTGGTTCCAAGCGGTATCAGGCCCGAAATGTCATATGATAAATAATGATCGATCATCTTTTCATAGGAATCATAATCAATAACACCATTCGTGAAAGGCGTGATGATCGGCAGCCACACTCCATTAATCTTCATTTTTCAAGTCTCCTTTTTTTAGATCTCTTTTATCAAGCTGTTAAAAACAAAAAACCTCTTTAAGCCGGGGCAGCCTAAAGAGGTTTTTCTCAAATAAACATATATTTATTAGTAAATCATGGTCTACCACGGCTGATATGAATCGCCTGCTTGTAAAAACGTTTTATACGATCCTGCTTTATACGGGGTTTTCGAATCACTACATGTCTCCACTAAAATATATTGGTTTAACCACTTCATCCAACTTTATTGAATTTATAATAAATGTCAATACTTTTGTGATTTGTCACAATCGAAATAAAGTGGTCAGGTCTACATTAGACCCTTAGTAATATTATCTTGTATGTTTACAAGCTGTTTTCTAATCTTTTTATCAGATTTTTTAAGCCTCGAAACTCTTTGTATTATGCTGCTCACAGTACTGTAGGTTCTGATATTAAATAATTTACCTATGTTGTTTAGGCTTTCACCACCTATATGACGTATCAGATAAACCGCAATATTACGCGGTTCATTAAATATTCCACGTTTTGTTAGAATTAATTCATTAAACGATACGTTATAATGGTCACATACTGCTGAAATTATTAAATCAGGTGAGGGGACCATGCTTTTTGATTCAGGGACTTCATAACTTTTTTTCTTGAAATAATATTTTTCTTTAATTCCCGTTATGAAACTTTCGGGGCCAAATAATGGCGGCATATTCTTTAATGAAAAAAGCTTTTTTACCTCTTCGGAATCATCTTTGTGCGTAAACTCAATAAATGGTTTTAATCTCCCGCGTTTCTTTGGCGTTATCATGGAAAAAATATAATCTTTGTGTAACCATTTCCACTTCTTTGCATATGACAAATAACCTTTGTAACTGCTCCATTCATAATCCGAGATATCTTTAACTATACCGGCTTTTACCGGATTCTTATGTATATATCTCACCAGTTGCAGCAGATGACTGTCACCACAAACAAGAATAGATTTATATCTTCCCCTGAAAAGCTGACCATCAAGTCCATGCCTCCTGTTATATCTCTGGGTGTACAGACTATTTACGTGTCTCATGCATCTTGAAATATTTGCATCGGGTGTTTGTAATAAAACATGATAATGATTTGTCATTAAACAGTAAGCTGCAACATTTACATTCCACATTTCAGATATTTCAATCAGCAGATCAATGAACATTAAATAATCGGACTTATCTGAAAAAATGATTTCGGAGCGCCTTCCACGGTTCATTACATGATACCATGCGTCTGGGAATTCTATTCTTAGTGGACGAGACATGTAAATTATATAACAGTTTATTCATAAAGAGTCAACCGTAGACTTGACCCCCATTTTGACCCCCATTTTACGAGGAATTGAAAGGAATAAAATGGATGGTAAAGAATTAACGCGATGAATTAGGGTAGGCAATCAAACGATGGTTCCAGTTATCAAATCTGCAATGAGGGTAATTGTCGGGCTTGAATCAGATGAACAAAATGAATATGCTTTTCAAGCTTTTTTTGGGGAATTAAATGAATTAAAAAAATTAGATGGATTTTTTAGTTTATTTTGGAATAAGATAAGAGGAATTAAATGGGGGGAATTAAATTCTCACAACATAATTAAACTGGCAACATAACGTCCCCCTTTCCGTCCCCCTTGATCTGAAGTATCCAGAGGACTGAGAAAGCAAATATATTACAATTTTTTAATTATATCCAGCGCCAATGGCGGTACAGAAGGCATACCTATATTTTCTGCTATTTTATTGTAGGTTTCTGCCAGGCTTACGCCATAATCTCTCCCTTTGCGCAGCACCTTTAATGCTTTATGAATGCTTGATTTATCATCAGATAAATCATCGATAAAACGTTTCAATCGATTCTTTGATTTGGTAGGTGGTTCCTGGTTTTGTTTCTGTGCAATTTCTATTTCTCTTAAAGCTATTTCTGCAACTCCAACATCACTTTTAGCAAATTCTATTTCTTCATCAGGAACCTTTTTAATTTTTAATTCCCGTTCAATATCCTCTTTTAATAGCTCTGTTTCGCCGAGAATGTTTTGGATTTCAATGGATACTGTATTTGTTGCGGTTGCAGTTGCTTTGGCTTGAGCCCCAGCTTCTGCAGCTGTTCTAACATCTACTTTTATCACCGGCTTAAAGTTAATATGTTTAGACTGTTTATTACGATATTCATCTTTCATGTTCTCTTCCTCTAATAATTCTTCTCTAAGATAAATACCTTCCAATAGTTCCATTACATTTACAGGTTTAATTCTGTTATTGGAACATTTAATTTCTCTTTCACCCTGGTTCCTGTATTTAATTAATTCGTTGTATTCAAAAAAAGTAGACGTTTCCGAACCTTTACAATCATCACATATACAAGGCACCATTGGATCATACTTAACGTTTCTGAACCACTTTTTATGTATTGCCTCAATTTCTTCCCTTATTGTTCTTAAAAAGAATTTTCTCTCGTTAACATCTCCAATAACTTCAATATCTATAACATTAAGCCCCTCTTTGTTGCTTATGTCTTCAATTATGGATGCTTTACAGCCCCTATTTTCAATGACAATGCCTTTTTCCCAAACAAGCGGTTCTGGAGATTCATTGTAAGAAATATTCTTATTACATCTAACAATAAAGCGGGTAATAATACCTTTGGGCATAAATTGGTAGCGATATCTGAATCTTAAAGCCCTATCATTTCCCAATTTGTAACGTGGCTTTATCTTTCCTAATAATTGTGCGGCAATAAACTCGTCATCATCCATCTCATAACATATCTCAAATGCCTCTTTTTTCATTAAATTAAGTAATTTGAATTTTTCATCCCTATCATACTTCTCCCAAATTGAATCCAACTGTGTTCTATTAAACCGCCCTCCGTTTTTTGCGATTGTGTTATTCTCCAAAACACCATACACAGCGTCTACAGCCCATTGAGGATTTAAAATAATAAAATCACGTAAATATTTATCATTTTGAAAATGTAAAATGCTGCCTAATTTATGAAGATATTTACTTATTAAAAGCTGGGCTTCTTCATCTTCCACATTATGTTTATTACAAATATTAAAAAAGTCTTTCTCCGTAATGTGATTTTGAGATTTTGCCAATTCTTTTAGTTCTTTACGAATAGGAATCCATTGCTTTGGAACTTCGTCCCCTACATGTTTTAGTTCGCACAGCATCTTCTGCACCTTATCACATAAAGCATAATACCTGGAATCCGTTTTTGAAAGATCAACCTCATTTTGTTGAATATCGGTTTGTGGGTATCTATTAAGATAAAAATGATAATCAAAATTCGTGATTGACTCATGCTTATTCTCATTCAAAACTACTAATATTGGGCTTTGATAATTATCCTCTCTACCTAATAAATGAATCGTCTCAAACCAATATGGGAAATTAGCATGCTGCTTTCGATCATCAGCGACTAAAACATACAAAGCGCTGGGTGTCAAAAAGAACTGATGGGTCATATATTGTATTTCCTGACCGCCAAAATCCCATAAATTGCAGCTAAAATGTAAGGATTCATTTTCTTCTGTAGGAAATGTCCAGCCGTCATGAATATTGATGCCAACAGTTGAATCTAAATTTTTAGCTTCCTCCGATTCAAGATCGTAATTAGAATTAATGAGTTTCCTCATCAGCGTCGTTTTACCCGCTCCGGGTTCACCTACAATTATTAATTTGGCTTCGAATAACTTGTCTAATCCGCCTTGTTTTTCTGCTTGCTCAAACCAGCTAATAACAGCTTCCCGCCCTTCTTCAATTATGGACATTGGGGGAGTAGAAATTGGATTGATGCCGACACTAATTCCACTTCTCATATATTCTTTTGATACAGACGCTCCCATTTTAAGCAGTATTAACAACGGTCTGATATCGATGATTTGATTTCTGCGAAGGTCTAAGGATTGTAATCCGGTCAGTTTTTCTAAAAAGCTGATATCGCTGATTTGATTTCCGCTAATGTCTAAGGATTGTAATCCGGTCAGTTTTTCTAAAAAGCTGATATCGCTGATTTGATTTCCGCTAAGGTCTAAGGATTGTAATCCGGTCACTTTTTCTAAAAAGCTGATATCGCTGATTTGATTTCCGCTAAGGTCTAAGGATTGTAATCCGGTCAGCTTTTCTAAAAAGCTGTAATCGCTGATTTGATTTCCGCGAAGGTATAAGGATAGTAATCCGGTCAGCTTTTCTAAAAAGCTGATATCGCTGATTTGATTGTAGCTAAGGTATAAGGATAGTAATCCGGTCAGCTTTTCTAAAAAGCTGTAATCGCTGATTTGATTTCCGCTAAGGTCTAAGGATTGTAATCCGGTCAGTTTTTCTAAAAAGCTGATATCGCTGATTTGATTTCCGCGAAGGTCTAAGGATTGTAATCCGGTCACTTTTTCTAAAAAGCTGATATCGCTGATTTGATTGTAGCTAAGGTCTAAGGATTGTAATCCGGTCAGTTTTTCTAAAAAGCTGTAATCGCTGATTTGATTGTAGCTAAGGTATAAGGATTGTAATCCGGTCAGCTTTTCTAAAAAGCTGATATCGCTGATTTGATTGCAGCTAAGGTATAAGGATTCCAGACTTCCAAGACCACAAGGTATATTACAATTTTTTAATTTCCAACTTGCATTATATTCCCCTCCAAAATATAGTTTTTTTAGCCGGGTTAGCTTTTTAAATCCCTTTGGCAATTCTTCAATGTTTAATATATTTATGCCGCCTGTATTTGGGCTATCAATCCATTTGTTTCTCGTATTTTCCCATATTCTGTTGCAAAAAGATAATTCTTCAAACCACGTTAGCTCAAACAGTTCTTGTGGTATGTTTCTTAATCCGCATCTTCCTAAATCCAGTTTTCCCGTTTTTTCCTGTTTTTCTTTTTCTATTAATTTTATTGCCAGGTCAGACATTGTTAATCCTAACACTTATATTTCAATAATTTTATAACTGAACAAAATTATTCCATTTTATTTACACAAAAACTATTCATAAAGTAAATACAAATATTTTATTTTAGGTTATTAGTTTGTTAATATTTTTATACAGATCCGTATTTTTACTTAATTCGTTTGGCACTTTCATTATCCTTTTTTTTGCATAACAGTTGTTTCTACAACCGCTGTAGAGCAAGCCATCAAGTGAAACAGCGGGGTTAACTGATATTGAACTTATTGTTGGCACAAACGGCTGACAGCACCCCAAAGTTGAATAATTGAACCTGCTATTATAAAACCCCAAGAAAGGTTCCATAGATAATATCCATTAAGAAAAAGAAAACGCTCTTTTGAATTCTTTAGTTGCCAAAGAGCTGTTGTGAAAGGAAATTTACTTGCAAAGACAAGCATGCCAATAGAGCCGAGAATCACAAAGGCAGGTGGCAAGACATTAAATATAATATTCATTATTTTATCTCTTACTTAGTAAAAATAGCAGCTCGCTAATGATGAGCAGGGTCGAATAAATGGCGTAATAATTTTAACAAACAGGACACTTACATCAATGGCAACAGGTTCCAAATTGCCCCGGTTTTAGGTTTCTGCTCATCATTTCGTTATAGCCTAATGGTTCCTATTTTCTCTGTTTTCTAAAGTAGTATTCTATGAAACCATTATTCAAAAATTTTTCCAAAATAGTATCTGGGTCATCGTCAATCTTAAGTATCTCTACCGAGTGGTTTATCCAACCTTTCAGAGATTCTCGTGTCTTTTTCCCGAACCTAAATGTTTTGTAGCTTTTTGCCCTCCATAGGGAATTTAGAAAGGTGTCCGAAATGCCGAATTCTATTTCTGTTGATGGTCTACTCCAAGCGTTCCATTTTTTCATACCGTCAATAAGATAGTCGCGTGTTTTTCCAGGTAGCCATTCAGCATCAGAAGAAAGAAACCAAACAACATATTCAAAAGTTTCATAAAATCTTATGTCTGGGCCACCAAGTTCGCCTTGCACGAATTGACAGGCAATAGTGCTTGATCGATAATCGCCAAAAGTAGGATGCCTAAGGGCGATCTCTTCAGAACATGCAGGAGGAATCTTATTTGTTGTCAAACCTGAACCTGAAATGCTTTTTTGGTCTCGATATTTTTGTTGTTTCTTAATTGAATTTTCCAGCAACAGATCAAAATCTCGCTCAAAATCACCTCCAAAACCTTTTATCGTTAGCTGAGGTGCGTAATGTGCCAAAATGTCGGGGTATTTGCGACAAATTTCATTTAAACCTGGGTGTCTATCAATAAACTCCAATACAATTTGTGGTCTAGTTATTTGGGTGATTTCATTAAGTTCTGCTTCTTTTTCCCATCTCATCTGCATGGCGGTCCAAGCGAGTCTTACTCCTCGGGCTTCACCCCTTGACTGAAAATTCGGCATAGGAAATGTCCACCGGCCCCAATCAACCCCCTCAGGCGGGGCAAAGCCCCAGCAAGGGATTCTATTTGATGCTTCAACAACATCGAGCCACCATTCGTCGGTGACTACCGGAGGTTTTAATCCATAATGAATTAACTCATCTCGAGCAACTAGGAGGGGGCTTTCTTCAGGGCGTAGTTTTTTTAACAATTCATGGCATACAAATTCTAAGCCATCCTTCGTTTCAACAGCCTTACGATCAGCAAGAGGTGGAGAGTGTTCGACTATCTGTTTTGCTGAAATGTTATGCCAAACTGGAAGAATTACAGAATTTTCTCCAGACATTTCTCTGGCAACAAGTCCGTTTAATTCCCTTACTGGCCATTTTTTGTTAAAAAAGTCCGGGCTTAGAACAACTATTCCATATCTTGATTTTGACAAGCCTTTATCAATAGATTCTCTTAAACTATCTCCAATAATTAGAGAGAACTCATCATACCAGACTTCTAAATGGCTACTTCTAAGTGCCTCTGCAAGTGGACGAACGAAGTCGTCTTTATCCTCACTGGCATGACATATGAAAACATCATAAAGCATTATAATAGTCTATTTAAAGTTGCCAATTTAGGTTGAGGGCTATAACAAGTTATTCTATAGTTTCCTGATATCTACTCTAATTCGAAAGAGTTGACAACGCATTTGTGCCAGGTGATGCTGCTTCTATCCGGATATCACTCATTCGGGATTGATAACCGGAAACAGGATAACCTAACATGATTCAAGTCTCAGCCAATTTTACCAGCAAGTACACTGTGCTTCTTAATCAAAGAAGTGTGAAGGCTGGACAGCATCGGTATTATATCAGGTGGCTGCGATATTATATTGACGGTTTCGTAAAAAGTCAGGAAAACATTTTTTACGAAACGTTTTAAGTTTTAGGATTTAAGTTTTAAGTATCTGTTAAAATAGATTATATCATAACCTTTGCAAAAACCCAGTATTTTTTTCGTCCCGACCCCGAAGGCTTCACAGCTTCGATTTCAAAGCCGGACTTAAGCAGCAACTGTTTGATTTCCTCTGCTGATCTATGGCAGGGTTTTTTCCCGATAATCTTATGCCACATATTTTCACAACATGCCATCCGGGAAACAGCTTTATTAATAGGAGACGCTGCTCTTAAAAGCAGGCTGCCTCCAGGACAAAGCTTTCCTTTGAGTCTTTTTAAAGTAAGTTTTAGTTCATCATCCTTTAAATATTGAATGGCATCGATCATCAGAGCGCAATCGACCGGGTCTTCGGTTTGTGGAATATCCGGCGCCCTTGCGCAATTAATATGTCCCCTTTGCCCGATTACTTTTGATGAAATCCTTGCCCTATGGCCGTCAGGTTCAATTCCGTAAACTTTAGCTTTTGGGTATACTTCGAGAAGACAGACCGCGCAAAGACCATATCCGGTGTTAATGTCTATAATCTTTTCAGGTGACTTAATAAACTTGAACAGTTCCGTAAACATGGGATCAAACATTATTTTAAAACGGACAAACAGGCGTACGGATGCTTCCATGTGTCTGTATTGTTTTGCGATTCTTGTTAAGTGTTTTTTAGAACCCGGCTTAATATTTTCAGTGGGGAGCTTTTTATAAGTAAACAGATACTTTAGAACCGGCGGCAATATGGTAAAAGCGCCGATAAGGGAGTAGCCGATACCGAGAAATGAAGTTAGTCCTGCACTCTTTAACATGGAATGATCGGCAAAATTTAAAACGCCGAATCCTATTAAAGTGGATACTGATGCCAAAAACACCGCCATCCTTATAAGTCCGAGTGACGTGTGATATTCATCAAAATAGCGCTGATATGACCTGACAAAGAAAAGTGAATAATCAATTCCCATACCCATTACAACAATTGAGAGCATAAGTGCCGGTATATCCAGAGGGTGTCCGATAAGTTTCAGTGTGCCTAAAGTGCATACAAATGCAAATAATATAGGCGTCAGCGCAACAACGGTTAATGTCAAATCAAGAAAGAAAATAAACATTAAGATAACAACACTTATACCGATTATCATGACCATCTTAGTAAATGTAGAGGATAAAAGCTTTCCCAGCCTTTCTGAAAAGAAGTTGGGGTCAAACAGCCTCACCATTTGTGTGGACGCATATTTTAAATGGAAGGATTCAGCATTATAAGTCCTTCCCGAAGTTATGGTTGAAAACTGTATCCATGCAGGTCCGGCAGGATTTTTATTTCCGGATATTCCGACAATTGAGTAGAATCTTTCAGGGATATCACTATGGCTATAGTCAGGTTTAGAAATTGTGTTGAAAAAAGGGTTAAAGGCATCCGCTGCAAAGCCAAGATCCAAAGAGGTTTGTTTTATAGTATCTTTTAATGCTTTCACTTTGTTTTTATTCCAGAAATTTTTCCATGCAGAAAAATTTTCTTTCCCTTTTTTTTCTCCCGGGAAAACCATGGATGGAATAAAAGCGGAAAGCAAAGTGCCGGAAAGTACTTCCTGTTCCAGCAGTCCGGACAGCCTGTCTGATTTTCTCTGAAGTTCTTTAACACTCGATCCTTCCGTCATTAAAAAAATCCTGGAAAAAATATTTCCCCAGATGGTTGCAACAAGGGTTTCAGCAGCCTTTGTCTCTTTGCTGACTGTATTCATCGACCTTAAATCAACATGAAATTCAGGTTTTGCGAAACAAAACATTATCACGGCAAAAGCAAGCGCAGCCCACGCCTTGTATTTTCCGCCTGACAGAGCAAGTTTGCTGACGATGCCTTTAAGCGGCAGGGCCCTTTGTTTTTTTACAGGCGGCATACAAGGAAACATGAGAGGAAAAACCGTATGGACGAATAAAAATGAGAAGGCAATACCGAGTGCGGCGAACTGGCCGATTTGTGCAAGAACAGGAAACCCGCTGACGCAAAGAACAGAGAAAGCGCCGACTGTTGTGAGCGCGGATAGCAACCCAACAGCCCAGATTTCCCTTGCAGCTTCTTTTCCTGAAGTTTCATGCGGGCGGTCAAGGAACAGAAGATAAGCTATACCATGATCTACGGTGATCGATATTATTGCTCCCCCAAAGCCGATTGTCAGGATGGAAATGGATTTATTCAAAAGGGAAAAAATAAAGAATGCAATGCAGGTTCCTGCAATGGCCGGTAGAAATGACAGCAATCCGATGTATGGTCGCGGGAAAGCTATAATAAGTAAAAATGCAATTCCGAGCATTGAAAACAAAATTACCTTTTTTATATCTCCTTTGGCCATGAGCTCATTATCCAGGGCCGCTCGATATGCACCGACCGGAGTCAGTGTGAATTTATATCCCTGATCGGCATATTGTTCGTTAATCTGTTTTGATAAATTATTTATAAGCTTAGTTGCCTGCCTGGCAAAAGTGGTATCAGTTCCGGAAGTTGCCGGTCTGGCAATCAAAAGAAGATGCCTGCCGTCGGAAGAGAGGAGCTGTCCTCTATAAAATTGCGCATTCTGTGATGGAAAGAGATGCGACAATCTTGTCAAAACGATATTTCTAAAACCAAGAGGGTCCCTTGAAATCAGTTCGGACTGTCCGATTCCTTCCAGATTTAGCAGATTTGAAAAATTTTCTTCAAGCTTTTTGCGAACCTTCGCAGGTTCCAGTAAAGGTTTTATATGTGTGTTAAGATCTCTTTCGGTGAAAAGTACAGGCAGATTTTCCATTATGTAAAAAATCAACTCGGGTATGATGTTCTGGATCTCTTTCATCCCTGCGCTTTTAAAGAGCCCGCTTTCCATTAATTTTTTTTCAAGGAACTGGCCGGCTTCAACAAGAATATCCTGATCTTGCTTTTGATGACTGACATCAATCACCAGTTGATCCTGAGCCGGATGATTCATGATGACATACCTGGCATCTGATATAACGGGATCATGGACAGGCAGTGTCCCTATGATATCGGTGTCGATTTCAATCCTGTACAAACCGATACCTGCAAGACCTGCTACAACAGCAGCTATTAAAATGATTAAAGGCAAATTAAAGTAAATCTTTTTTTTCATATTAGCGATTACAATCTTTTTCTTATGGATTGCGGTACAAAGATCCTTTGTATGATAAGTCGTGAAAATGTGCAGGTGTTTCTTAAAAAATCGACAACCGGCCTGTAGTGGGATATACGCTTTTTCCCGGGCTCATAACTTACACGTATAGGCGCTTCTATTATCGGAATTTTTTTCCACTTTGCCTTTACAAGGATTTCAACCTCAAACTGGAATCTTTTGGACTTTGCATTCAAATTAAGCGATTCAGGCAAAGGATATATCCTGAACCCGCTCTGGGAGTCGGTAATTATTGGGCCGCCCGAAGCAAGTACCCAGAAATTTGAAAATTTACGTCCGAACCGGCTTGTCCAGGGCACATTTTTTCCGGACATTCCTTTTCTTATTCCGACTATGATCGGCCTTTGGCCATCCGGAATAGCCAGGATTAAATTTATCAAGTCTTCAGGGTTATGCTGTCCATCTGCATCTATGGTTATCGCCCAGTCAGCGATCTTAACCGCTTCAGACCACCCTGTCATGATAGCCTTTCCCTTACCCAGGTTTACTTTATGGCGCAGGAGGTTTATTCCCTTGATTTCCTTTAATATTTCCAGGGTGGAATCGGTTGATCCGTCATCCACCACAAAAACAGGCAATTTAAACTTCAGGGTTTCTTTTATTACATCGGCAACTTTTTGTTCATGGTTGTAAACGGGAATGATAAAGGCAAATCTTCCCTTTGCATGGATTTCTGACAATCTGTTGTTTGTAGATAATGCCATAATTGTTTCAGTAAATTTAGACCAGGCGTAATAGTTCAGCCACAAAGTCACAAAGACACAAAGATTATAATATAATTCTCTTGATGCCGTTTTTAACGAGAGACACGTTAAAATTAATGCAAGCGTTCGCGGAACGTTGAAATTAGAAAATAGAAATTGGAAATTCGGCCTTCATGCTTTTGTACGGTTGATGAACGCATTCAATTTGTATTCATTCAACTTGTAAACTCGTTTCATCTCTCCCGAATTTCTACTTTCCAATTTCCCCGCTTTCCTTTCGTTAAAGACGGGATCTGCGCTACGCTCCGACAAGTTTCAATCCGTAAACGGCAGATTTATAATTCATATCCTTCCTTTGAGCCTTTGTGCCTTAGTGGCTGGACTAGTGCGACCAGGCAATTCGGCCGGCAAGACATCCGGGATGATTTTATAGAGGGCTCTTAAAACTCAGGTAAAAAAGCCATCGCCCAGGTTCCAGGACCCGTGTGGACACCAGTAGTTAAAGAAAGGGGTTGCAGTATAATCTCAGATGAAGGGAGGAGTTTTTTTATTTTTTTCCCGACAACATCATTTACCCACGACCGGTTATCTGTATATTCCAGCATAATAAGGGGTGCTGAATCTTTATTTAAAGATTTTTCTATCTTATCAAGTGCGAATTTCAGTTGTCCTTCCTGATTTCTAACAGCCCCGACCTTTTTTGCTCCCTCTGCCGTCGGGCATACAATCGGCTTTACATTAAATGCATCACCAAAAAATGCATTGGTTTTAGACAACCTCCCACCTGCAGCGAGGTATTTTAGCCTGTCAAGGAAGATATATTCCTCACAAAGATTAATTGCTCCTTTTGCAAATTCGATAACGGAATCAAGATCATTTGCTTTATTTGAGTATCTTGCTGTTGCAATCACGGCGATTCCCAAGCGGCCGGAAGCTGCGGTGGTGTCAATCACCATTAACCGGTCATCAGGATCGTTTCTTTCTTTCCAATTCATTACAACCTCATAATTTCCGGTGAAAACAGAACCCACACAAAGATATAATACCTTTTGATACTGTGCTAAAATTCTTTGATAATATTGATGCCGTTCAAAAGTAGACGCCTGAGATGTTGAAACCTTTAATCCGTCTCTCATGGACTTGTAAAGTTCCAACCGGGGAAAATGCGTTTCCGGTAAGGATTTATCACCTGCAGTTATATAGCTGTCAAGGAGTGTAAACCCTAAGTTTTGTGAATCTTCACGGGTTACGGAACCGGCTGCATCCGTCATGATGTGTATGAGCTTTTGGGTATTTTTTCGCTTGAACTCCTTGATTTGATTGTCTATATTATCTTCTGACCAGTTAAGGACTTTGCCTATGGATTCAATTTTTCTTTTAGCATCTTCCCTGTTATCCGTATGCAGATGAACTTTTAAATAATCTTTATGTTCAATTACCACTACACTGCTGCCGCACTCTGAAAGTTTGCTGATATTTTCCCGGGTATTATCATCAAACCTGACTACAGTATCAACGCAATAACCTGCTTCGATTTCCTCATTAAATGAAGATGAAATCTTAAGAAAATCTTTGAATATTTCATTAATCGGCCGAAATTCATTATTCCTGCCGATCAGGCTGTTAAAAAAACCGTCTAGATATATAAAAATCCCTAAAGCACCTGAGTCCACCACACCGGCCTGTTTCAGCTTTGGAAGTAGTTTATTGGTTGATAACGTTGCCTTTTCAAGATGGTTTATTATTTTTACAACATATTCTTTTTTATTCTCAATATTATTTTTTTTCAAAAATTCGGCCAGGGCATCAAAAACCGTAAGCATTGTTCCTGTTACCGGGTTATGAACAGCCTGCCATGCCCTGTCTCTTCCCAATTTGGCAGCGCCGGGAAGAGTTTCAAATGAATCGGCTAAAAGAAAGCCGGAAAAAAAACGAGATGCAATATTCCCTGAATTTCCGCGGGCCGAAATTAAAAGCCTGTTAATTGTATTTTCAGTGTCCTTATTTAGCTGCCGCAACGGCGTAAGGCTTATGATTAGATTGCGTCCGGTATCACCGTCTGCAACAGGAAAAACATTAATATCATCTAAAACATCAGACCATGCAGCAACCCGCTCCCCCCCTGAAATAAATGCGTTTTGAAAATCATATTCCATATTTAAAAACCTAACGCCTTTCGTATTTCATCCGGTATTTCAAACATAATTTCCATTTCAGGAAAATTTACGGCAACCTGTTCACTTCTTCCTTTTGTACAGATCTCGCCGTCATTCATGCGCCTTATTTTAAAGTCGATTACGATCTTTATTTGTGCTTCGATAACGGTAGCTTTACAGGTAAATGTATCGCGATATCGCAGCGGAATAATATGTTTGGTGGATGTTTTGGTGATAGGAAACATGTAGTTAGTCTTTTTGTAAAACTCATAAAGATCGATACCGGCATTTCGAAATAATCCGAATCTTGCAATATCAAAATATTTCAAATAATTACCATGCCATACGATATGCATGGGGTCTAGATCGTGAAAAGGTACCGTCAACTTTTCTTCGTAACTTAATTGTTTATGTTTATCCATGGGTTCAAAAATATTTCCATATACATTGAGACCTTTGAAAAATTACCATTTTTCAAAGGTCTCTTCTGGTTCGGAGTCCACCAAAATGGAATATTTAAGACTTATTTTGCAAAAAAATCAACAAATAATCAAAATATTGCCTGAAGTATTGCCTTTTTCCTGATAATGGTATATTTTACTAAGTTTATTTCAGTACATATTTTTGATAAATTTATAAAAAGTCTTATTTTGTTTTAATGCAGCTTATAGAAAGTCTTTGAATAAGCGCCGGATGGCTAAGTAAAAAGGCTCATATACAAGGCGTAGTGGTTTTTCAGGGAAGAGACTATACATATAGTATGTCGAGTTCCTGAAAAACCGCTACAACGCAGTAGATGAGACTTTTGACGACGCCATCAATTTTAATAGGCAAACGGAGTAATAAATGAAGATTAGCGAAGTTCCTCAAGATCAAGGCATGATGACTGATGATGTCCATGAAGTCTGTTACGCCCTTGACAAGGACGGCCGCTACGTGCTTGCTGCAAGTTCCGGATGGGAACCAAAAAACATCACAAACGATCAGGCGTGGGAAGTTATTGAGAAGCAGGTAACAAAGGCTCTAAAGGATATACATGCAGGAAAGCAGAGCCCTCTGGCTTTTCACATGGCAAAAAATCAAATGAACATAAGTCTGCTTTCTAAATATGTCCGATTCAGCCGGTGGCAGGTAAGGAGGCATCTAAAACCTGCTGTTTTCAAACGGTTAAAACCGGATATTCTTGAGCGATATGCCGATGTTTTTGAAATTACGGTAAAGCAGCTTCAAGAATATCCAGAAAATATAGACCAACGATTTTACAGGAATCTATAAAAATAATGAAAATTGATTTTAAGCACAGGCATTCGGCCCACTGCGAAAGTGGGGTTTCCTCAAATTTACTTTTTCACTACGGAATAGATATCAGCGAGGCCATGGCTTTTGGAATCGGCGGCGGTCTCTTTTTTGGATATTTGCCATTTATAAAGGTTAATAAACTTCCACTTACAACCTTTCGTTGCGAAGTTGGCGGCATCTTTAAACGCTTGACACGAAAAATTGGCGTTGGGGTTTACTGGCAGAAATTCCGCAGCCCTGAAAAGGCCATGGATGCCTTAGATCACAGTCTCGAAGAAGGTATTCCAGTCGGGTGCAGGACCGGAGGATACTGGCTTCCATATTTTCCTTCGGCATTCAGGTTTCATTTTAATATGCATAATCTCGTTGTTTTTGGCAAAGAAGGAGACAAGTATCTAATCAGCGATCCTGTTTTTCCCGAGCCGGTAGTTTGTAACCGAAAAGACCTGATTAAGGCCCGTTTTGCCAAAGGTGCCCTTGCACCTAAAGGCACCATGTATTATCTAACCAGTGTGCCGGAAAAGGTGGATTTTTCTCCAGCCATCATTAAGGGTATAAAAGAGGTTTGCCGAAGGATGCTTAAAACACCTGGGCCCATCATCGGGGTTCGAGGTATCCGTTTTCTGGCAAACCAGGTCGAGAAATGGCCAAAAAAGTTCGGAAAACGCAAGACATCTCTTTATCTTGGACAGCTCATCCGTATGCAGGAAGAACTGGGAACTGGCGGAGGTGGGTTTCGTTTTATGTATGCTGCATTCCTGCAAGAAGCCGCCGGGATTTTAAAGGAAAATCGATTGCTTGATCTGTCACAAAAAATGACAAAGGCGGGTGACCGGTGGCGGGAATTTGCAGTTGTTGCATCACGTAATTGTAAAAACCGGGCATCGGACTCGGATTCATTCGAAGCAATGTCTGATATTTTGCGGGATTGCGCCAACAGGGAAGCCGAGGTATATAAAGAGTTGATGGCAGTTGTTCATTAGAAATGGAGCGTCCCTTCAGGACTTGAAGAGCAGCCCTACGGGCTTTGAGGAGCGGCCTTTGGCCTTGAGGAGCGTCCCGCTCTATGCGGGACTTTAAGCCTAAAGCGTAGCGCTCATCAAGCAAAGCGATCCTCAAACGAAGTGCTCTTCAATCCCGCCGGGGCGGGATCAGTTTATTATGACAATCAAAGAAAAATTAAAAAAGATAATTGTTGAAGCGCTGAACCTGGATGACATCACACCGGAAGAAATTAAGGATGATGAGCCGTTGTTCGGGAAAAAACTCGGCCTTGATTCCATTGATGCCGTTGAAATAGTATTCCAGGTTGAACAACATTTTGGCATTGGAATTAAAAATATGAAGGAAGGACGTCCCGCCCTGCAGTCGATTAACACTCTTGCTGCTTTTATCGAGGCCCGCCTTTAGACATGAAACCTGTAAAACCCGTAGCCATAGCCGGAATCGGTTGTATCTGCTCTGCCGGCTTGATACTAAAGGACTGCATCGATTTTTTGTATAAGGGAGAGCGTCACCCCGCACCACCAGTCAATTTTTCCACAAGGTTAACCTTTCCGGTTTTTGAAATATTAGAAGATTTTTTCCCGTCAGACTTAATTAAAAAAACCAATTTGTTGCGTACATGCAAATTGGCATTGACGGCAACACTCGAAGCAATCAGCGATGCCGAGCTGGATAGAAAAATACTTGAAAACAAACGTGTGGGTGTGTGCATAGGAACAAACGTTGGGAGTTCAATGAACAATGAGGCATTCTGCCTGGATGATGGAGATGGCCGAGATCCGTTTATTTCTCCTGTTAAAAGATTCCTGATTAGCAACCCAACCAGCAGTATTGCTGCTGAATTCGGCACTACCGGGCCTTTGCAAACCGTGGTAAATGCATGTTCGTCCGGAAGCGACGCCCTGGGACTGGCTGCTTCATGGATCCGGTCGGGAATATGTGATGTGGTAATTGCCGGCGGGGCGGATGAAATGTATCAGATTACCTATACAGGCTTCAAATCACTGCTTATTAATGACGATTCCCCGTGCAAACCCTTTGATATAAATCGAAAAGGCCTTAACCTGGGAGAAGGAGCGGCAATTTTTATACTGGTATCGGAGGAAATCCTTAAGGAAAGAAAAAAAGATCCTCGGGCTTATATCCTGGGTTACGGATCGGCTTCGGATGCGTATCATCATACAAAAACCAGACCGGACGGCAAGGGCCTGAAGGTTGCTATTCAAGAGGCCATGGAAACCAGCAAGATGGTCCCTTCGGATATTGCATTTATTAATGCTCATGGAACTGGAACCCTGGACAATGATCTTGTGGAAAGCTGTGTTTTAAACGAAATATTTCCTGGAGTCCCCTTTTTTTCGACAAAAGGTTACACAGGGCACACCCTTGGTGCGGCAGGAGCTATTGAAGCGGCATTCACCATAGCCTGCCTTGAACAAGGCATGGTGCCGGCAAACGTCGGCTTTACTACCCCAGATCCAAAAATGCCTCCTGCATATCCGGTTCAACAAAACTCAACTATTAACGGCAATACAGCTCTTTCCGAAACCCTTGCTTTTGGCGGCAACAATTCGGTTTTAGTTCTGTCAACAGGAGAGCATCCGGCTTGAAAATTTCAATTAAGGGTATAGGTGTTTTAGGTGGATTCGGTTGCGGCATAGCTGAACTCGAGGAGGCTCTTAATGCCGGGAAAAGCTCTGTAAGCACCGTTGTTATAAAAACCACGGCAGGCGACATTGACGTCCCTGCTTTTCTGGCAAATGCCGACATGCTTGAATCTTTTGTCGATAAAAGAAACTTGCGACGGATCGATCATTACACCCGTATGGCTCTTTTGGGATGTTATCTTGCCCTTGAAGATGCCGACATGCTGGATGTAGATCGCGGGCACATGGGAATCGTTGTTGCTACGGGCTATGGAGCGACCTGCAATACTTTTGATTTGCAACATTCGGTTATTACAGAAGCGGATCCGTTTTGCTCTCCGACCCAGTTTTCAAATTCGGTTCATAACGTGGCAGCCACCCAAATTTCTATTTTGCTTAAAGAGCTGGGTCCAAATTTATCCGTTAGCCATTATGACATGTCCATTACGTCGGCTTTTTCAAGTGCCTGCCAGTGGCTGCAGGAAGAGCGTGTAGAAACCGTGCTGGTTGGAGGTGTAGATGAATTTTGCAAGATACTGGGTTACTTTTGGCATTGCCTTTATAATGCGGGTAATGAAAAGGTGGACTTTGCCGGTAAAAAGAGCCCGGAGCATGCAATTATTGGTGAAGGCGCAAATTTCTTTGTTTTAACCAGGGAAAAGGAAGCTGCTTCTCCTTATGGTTTTATTGAAGCTGTCCGGATGGGAAATTTTGAACGCAAAGGGATAAACTTGCCTGAAAATGCCGCTTTCTTTATAGGTGCAGACGGTTACAGCGGGTGTGACGATAAATATGAAAGTTTTCTTTCTGAAAAGGCTAAAGTTGCTTCTTATTCGCATCTGTATGGCGGCATACCTGTCGGTATGGGCTTTGATATTGCCATTGCCGCCCTGGGCAATAAAGCCGGAACTGTCTTTAAGTCTGCTGAATCTCCCATTTATAATCAGGGCCGGCTGGATGTGATCGAGCATGACGAAGATCTTGGCTCAAAACGCATCTGTTGCTTAAAGCTTGGTGCAGGCGGCAGCTTTGGATGGATTGGTTTAAATCGCTCAAACTTCTAACCCGCTTTAAAACCCGATGAATTCGATTTTTTAAAAAGCCGTCAATAATTGAAAAAATGCAGATAATAGATACAGCAGAAAAAAGAGGCGAAACGGCCGGTGAAAAAGCTCTCGTTGTTAAGGACCTTGTCAAAAAATACAAAGGTTCATCCGGGCCTGCTCTCTCCGGATTGGATATTTCTGTTAACTACGGAGAGATTTTTGGTCTTTTAGGTCCAAACGGTGCCGGAAAGACAACAGCAATATCCATAATGTGCGCGCTTTTACGGCCAACAAGCGGAAGTGTCACAATTTGTGGTGTTGATGTCCTCAAACAGCCAAATCGCATAAGGAGATTAATAGGCCTGGTACCCCAGGATATCGCTCTTTATTCTAATTTAACGCTGCGGGAAAACCTGCGTTATTTTGGCCGAATCTGCGGGCTTAAAGGGCAAGAACTAAAAGATCGGATTGCCGAATGTATAGAGATAGTCGGGCTGGAGAAAAAGGCTGACCAGCGCATATTTACATATTCGGGCGGTATGAAACGTCGCGCTAATCTGGCAGCAGGTATTTTACACAAGCCACGTATCCTTTTCCTTGATGAACCGACTGTGGGAATCGATGCACAGTCACGAAATATGATCCTGGAGAAACTCACCCTGCTCAAAGAAAACGGGACAACCATGATTTATACAACCCATTATATGGGCGAAGCAGAACAGCTTTGCGCTTGTGTTGCCATTATTGACGAAGGACATATTATTGCCGAAGGGCCTCCTCAGGAATTAATTAAACAGGCCCCGGGACATGCCAGTTTGAGAGATCTGTTTCTGGCTCTAACCGGAAAACGCCTGAGAGATTGAATATTATGTTTAAAATAGGCGCGACAGTTATCAAGGAACTTTTATTACTCTGGCGAGACAGGGCCGGTATGCTTGTGCTCTTTGTTATGCCCGCTCTGCTCGTGCTTGTAATTACATTGGTTCAGGAAAATGTTCTGAGAACGATGGGGGAAAGCAGCACCAGGATACTGCTTGTAGATAAGGACGGGCAGTCCCTTGGGCAGACTGTTGAAAAAAAGCTGCTTGAATCCGGCCTTGTTGAAATCATAAAAGAGATAGATGGAAGAGAAGTTGACGAAAAAGAAGCTGTAGAGGCCGTTATAAATAGTGATTTTCAGCTGTGTATTATCATTCCTAAAGGAATTACAAAAGCGGTAAAAGCAAAGGCCAGGCAGGTTGTAATGAAGTCCCTTTCCATGGACGACACTTCGGCCGTAAATAAAACACCCGGAAAGGAAATACAACGGCCCGACATTGCCGTCTATTTCGATCCAACCGTACTTGGAGGATTTCGATCCGCTATCTTAAACTCTCTCAACCTGGTAATTGTCGGCATAGAAATAGACGAAAAAATGAAGGTGCTATCCAGGCTCTTGCCTGAATATATAAATATGAGTATTCGAAAGGAGATGGGTCCTTTTGTGCCTGAGGATCTCATTAAGGATATTCCCGGGATACAACTTGATTTTAGCAGCAATCCCCTGCTGGAGGTAAGGGAAAAACCGGCCTACGAAAATGCTTTTGAAAAAACACCTACCTCTGTGCAGCAAAACGTTCCTGCATGGGCGCTGTTCGGCATATTTTTTATTGTTGTTCCCATGGCAGGAGGTTTAATAAAAGAAAGGCACGATAAGACATTATCACGGCTTCTGACCATGCCGGTTTCATACATAACTCTGATTTCAGGTAAGGTCATTGCATATGTTTTTGTCTGCCTGATCCAGTTTGGGCTTATATTGGTCATCGGAAAGTTCCTACTTCCCCTTTTAGGGTCACCCATGCTGGAGATCGGTTCTGATCCCATGGCACTTATTATCATAACCTTAAGCGCCATACTCGCTGCAACAGGTTACGGGGTTTTGCTCGGAACAGTTGCCAGAACCTATGAGCAGGCCTCAATGTTCGGTCCCATTTCAATAGTTATTGCTGCCGCCCTGGGCGGGATTATGGTTCCGGTGTATGCCATGCCGAAGATAATGCAAAAAATAAGCGCCTTTTCTCCTCTAGAATGGGGTCTCGATGCATTTCTGGACATTTTTGTTCGGGGGGGAAATATAAAAACCGTTCTTTTCGACGTGTTTTTACTGCTTTCCTTTTTTGTTGTCACCATGTTTGTATCGTGGATTTACTTCTTTCACAAAACGCGAAACGGTGCGTAGGCTGGTCAACTGAAATACCTTACAAGTTTCGGATGGATATTTATTTTGGCTGGAGTTTTTCCGAATATTTCTCCGTCAGGAAGAAGAACTTTAGAAGGAGTTGTATAAACCGTAGCTTTTTTTGCTCTTATAAATTTAAAGGCCGGATTTTGTCCATGTAATCCCTTAAACAACTTAGGGAAAGTGCACATCATGCTTATGCGACTTAACGGACCCAAAATCACAACATCAAAAAAACCATCATCAATTTTAGCATCCGGAGCTATAAGCATGTTACCGCCTGTAAACCTGGAGTTGCAGAATTCTACAAAACAGTTCTTACCGCCTATAATATTGCCATCGATCTCAAGTTCCATCTTGTGGAAAGCAAGTTTGATCGTTCGATACAATACGCCGATTATGTAACTCAAATCACCCAAAAATTTGAATCCAACAGCTGTTCTGGCCGCATCGGTAACAAATCCGAAACCTGTCATATTAACGAAATAGAATCTTTCACGCGCCTGTGTAAAGCTGCACACATCAACCGGTCTGGTATTTTGTCGGGCAAGGGCCAAGATGCCGTCATCCGTTGTCATAATGTCCAGATCTCTTGCAAAAGAATTACCCCGGCCAACAGGGATAATTCCCAATGGCGGTATATTATTTTTGCCATGAAATTTTAAAAGACCGTTGAGGACTTCGTAGTTTGTGCCGTCTCCTCCAAGAGAAACAACAGAGTCATAGTCGTTGACTGAAAGATTCTTTACGATATCTAATGCGTGCTGATGATATTCGGTAATAAAAATATCAAATTTAATATTCCTGTCCTTCAACTTCTTTTTGACAACAGGTATAAGTTTGCCTCCCCTTTTGCCTCCTGAACAGGGATTTGCTATGAGTGCTATTTTCAATGGTAAAATCCTTGAGACCTCTGCAAAACGGCACTTTTCGAAGTCTGCGCTTATCTGCCCGATTTAAGCGTCAGGCTCAAATTTCGGCACGCAGTGAAGCTTTAGCGCTATCCTCGATCCGCCTGAGGCGGATCGCCTTCCTTGAACTCGAACCCCGGTTAAATATAAAAAGATTTAACAGGGCAGGCAAAAATTACCATTTTTCAAAGGTCTCTCCTTTATTTATTAGCTCCGATTATTTGGAGCCGGATCTTCATAACCAGGATTTATACTTATATCATGATGAGCCATACGATTCAATACATTTGGTTCACAGCCTACAACCAACAACAATCGGCATCAATGCTCCCTCGTACGACCTTGTGTATTTGAAAGATGGGAAAAGTAGCTATCGTTTGGTATTATCAATACAATCGTTGCATTGGCCAATTCGCAAGAAGAAATTGCTTTATCTGTGATGGGTAAAAAACGAAAGCTTGACCGTTTTGATCTGATTTATTTTTTTCGCAGAATACGAAACGATGTATGATTAAACAACGGTGAGTAACATATAGCAGTGGGAGAAACGGCCGCTTTCCGGGATAAAACAAAGAAGTTTCTGACCTTGTTTTAACTTGCCGGAATTAAAGAGTTCTTCCATGATAATGTAAATGGAAGCACTTCCTGTGTTTCCTTTTGTTGTAAGGTTGGTAAACCATCTTTCATACGGGATTTCAAAATTAATATTTTTCATCCCGTTGTAGAATTTATCCTTGAAATACCCTGACGAATAATGGGGAAGGAACCAGTCTATCTCTTCAGGTTTAATTTTATGTTTTTTAACAACACTGGCAAGAGCTCTGTCCATTGCTGTTTTCACTATTTCCTTAGCAAGCAGTTTTGTATCCTGTTTTATTAAGAATTTATATGGCTCAGCCGCAGGATCGATTGACTCTGCTTCTCGCCAGCCGGTCATTGTTCCGTCTTCATTTTTTATACCGCCCGCATACATGCAGGTTTCCAGTTGCCCTGCATACGAGATATTCTCTATCCAGTCTATTTTAAGCGAGATACGATCTTTGTTTTTTTCGCCTGAGAGAAATACCGCACCCGCGCCGTCTGAAAGCATCCACCTTAAAAATTCCGCATCAAAGGCACGAATAGGTTTTTCTTCGAGGTTAGTATCTGTAGCCATATCAGGGGTGAAAAATTTTGCTCTTGAATAAGATGATGCCAAATCAGATCCTGAGGCCACAGCATTTTTTGTGCAGCCGGTTGCGACGTTCATATAAGCATATTTTAAAGCCGTCATCCCGCAAATACAGATGCCTATAGTTGTTACTGCTTCACACTCGGGCAATCCAAGTTCACCCAACACCATGAGTGCGTGACCCGGAAATAAAAGATCAGGAGTTGTCGTACCGCAGCACAAGCACTCGATATCGTCCAGGGTAAAATTTTCATACGGGTTGAGTTTCCGAACTGCCTTGGCAGCAAGCTGGGCATTTGTGTGTGTGAGCTTACCTGTTTTTCTGTCTATGGCATAATGGCGTGTTTCAATCTTATTATTTCTGAGCATTATCCTTTTTGTTCTCGAGGGAATATCGTTTATCTTGCCCAGCACATCCTCAATCTCATCGTTATTTACGGGGTCATGCGGCAAAAATGCAGTTATATCATTAATGTAAACGTTCATTAATCAATCCTTGAGACCTTTGCAAAACGTCCCTTTTCGAAGTCTGCGCTTATCTGCCCAATCTCTGTGTCTGACTCAGATTTTAATCCTCGAAATACTCAATGTATTCCTGTGGTTAAAATCTTCGCCATCCTTGACCTTGAACAAAAATGAACATTTTTCAAAGGTCTCTTCTTAATAGTGATAAAACCTGATGGATTCGACTTTTTACGAATTCACCAACATTAATTTTACCTGATAATTTATTACCTTGTCTTTTATTGTCAATATTTTAATGAGTTTTGAGAAAAATACCCAACAGCTTCTTTTATTTTTTTCCTGCTGACAATACGTGCAATAAAGGAAACAAGAGTTGCCAGAGGGGCAATTAGAAAAATAGCA
>DAOWEJ010000084.1 GCA_030638575.1 Deltaproteobacteria bacterium
ATAGCTGTGGCGGGAGCAACGGGTGCGGTAGGAAACCAGATGCTTACGTGCCTTGAGGAAAGAAATTTTCCGGTAAAATCAATTAAGCTTTTAGCTTCACGAAGATCGATAGGGCGAAAACTTCGTTTCAGAGGAGACCAGGTAGCGGTTGAAGAATTGACGGAAAATTCTTTTAAGGGGATCGATATTGCACTTTTTTCAGCAGGGGGAACTGCGAGCAAAGACTTTGCGCCATTTGCTGCAAAGAACGGATGTGTTGTTGTTGACAACTCCAGCGCCTGGCGAATGGATCCGAAAGTCCCACTGGTTGTTCCGGAAGTAAACCCCCATGCAATCGCAGGTTATACAAAAAAGGGGATTATAGCAAATCCGAACTGTTCAACTATCCAGATGGTAGTGCCGTTAAATCCCATACATAAAAAATATAAAATTAAGAGGGTAGTGGTTTCAACATATCAGGCTGTATCCGGAACCGGGAAGAAAGCAATAGATGAGCTTTTTGACCAGACCAGATCTATGATCAATTTTCTCGATTACGAGAAGAAGGTTTATCCCCATAGAATTGCATTTAATTGCATCCCTCATATAGACGTTTTTTTGGATAATGGTTACACTAAAGAAGAAATAAAGATGGTTAACGAAACCAGAAAGATTTTAGAAGATGATAATATTGGTATTACAGCAACAACCGTCCGTGTCCCGGTTTATTTTGGACATTCAGAGTCGGTAAATATTGAAACGAAAAAGGAAATATCAGCAGACGAAGTGAGATATCTGCTTGAAAAGGAACCTGGAATAAAAGTATTAGATAAACCGGAGAAAAATATTTATCCGCTTGCTATTGATGCTGCCGGACAGGATCTGACTTTAGTCGGGCGAATCAGAGATGATGAGTCCGTCAAAAACGGTATTAATATCTGGATTGTAGCCGACAACATCCGTAAGGGTGCAGCAACAAATGCGGTTCAGATAGCAGAAATTCTGGCAAAGGATTATTTATCGGGAGTATAAGAGTTGGATCGAATACCCATAACAAAAAAAGGCTATGAAGTTCTTAAAAAGGAACTGAATAATTTAAAAAAAATTGAAAGGCCTCAAAATATAAAAGCGATTGAAGAAGCTCGCGCTCACGGGGATCTTTCAGAAAACGCGGAATTTGATGCAGCAAAGGACCGGCAGGGTTTTATTGAAGGCCGCATTGGTGAATTGACATTTAAACTGGCAAATGCTGAGGTCATTGATCCTGATAAAATTCCTAAGGGTTTAGCTATATTTGGCTCAAAGGTTGTTCTTGAAAATATAGATACCGGAGAGGATATGGAATATCAACTCGTAGGGCCTGATGAATCGGATATTGAGAAAGGCCGAATTTCTATTTCGTCACCACTTGGAAAAGCGATTATAGGGAAAAAACCAGGTGATGAGCTGACCCTCCAGGCTCCGGGTGGTAGAAGGAATTATGAGTTAATAAAGATCTTATAGTAGAATATGGAGGTTATAACGTGGCACGTATTACCGTCGAGGACTGTCTGAAAAAAGTACCCAACAGATTTATGCTGGTAAACATGGTTGCAAAGCGTGTAAGGCAGATACGTGAAGGATCCGAGTATCTGGTAAGTTCCCCAAAAAATGAGGATATAGTTATTTCTCTGCGGGAAGTTGCGGCGGGGAAAGTAGTTATCAAATCAGAAGAAGAAAAAGAGGAATAAACGGCTGAAACCGACTTTTGCCGTTAAACAGCTATACATATAAAGCTCTGAACAGATCTGTGGGCAAAGCCTTACATCATTATGATATGATTTCCGATGGTGATCGCATCGTTGTGGGACTTTCAGGTGGTAAGGACAGTCTTACACTTATGTGGATTTTAAAGGAGCGGCTTTCTCGTATCCCTGTCAATTATGATTTGTTTGCTGTTTACATCGATCCCGGGTTTCAGGGGGGCTACAGCCGGTCTTTGGAAAATTATTGTGAAAATGAAGGATATGAGCTCAGGGTTGAATATACGGATTACGGAATTCTGGGACACAGTGAGAAAAACAGAGAAAACCCGTGTTTTCTTTGTTCCAGGCTGCGCAGGAAGCGCCTTTTCGAAATTGCAGACGAGCTTGGATGCAATAAGCTGGCGCTGGGACATACCAAAGATGATATAATCGAGACCCTGTTTTTAAATATCTGCTATGCAGGTGAGATCAGTACAATGATTCCTTCCCAGACATTTTTTAAGGGAAGATTTACGGTAATAAGGCCCCTGGCGTTTATTGACGAGGATTTAATAAGACGATTTGCAAAAGAACAAAATTTTCCTGGTTTTATTAATCAATGCCCCAGCGCGAGAGTCTCTAAACGTCACGAGATAAAGACGATTTTAAAAATGCTGTACCGAAGTAACAGAAAAATTAAAGGGAATATCTTCAGGGCTATGAGTAATGTTAATAATGAATACTTATTGAAATAATGTAACTGGGTTCAAGGGTTCACGGTTCAGGGGTTCAGAGTTTATGTTTTGTCGGCAATCGGCATGCGAATTGACTCTGAAGGTTTCTTGCCTGGAAAATAAACATGACTTGCCAGGGTTTTAATTCCGAAACGAATGCAAAATTCATCCTATTATTACGATATACTAAGTAAATAACCTTGAACTTTGAACCGTGAACCTGACAACCTGAGTAGTTAAAAAATAATGATGAAAGACATTCAAAATCAGCGCGATTATCGCAATATACCCATTGATAAGGTCGGGATTAAAAATTTGCGATATCCCATAACCGTTCTTGACCGGCTGAACGAATTTCAGCATACGGTTGCTAATATAAATATGTATGTTGATTTGCCCCATAAAAACAAAGGGACCCACATGAGCAGGTTTGTGGAAATCCTTCATTTGTTTCGTCCGGAAATTTCTTTAAAAAGGATTTCAGATGTTTTAGATGAAATGAAGAAGCATCTGAATGCAGCTTCTGCCCATATTGAAGTAACTTTCCCTTATTTTATTAAAAAAAATGCTCCTGTCAGCGATTCTCCGGGCCTGATGGACTATACATGCAAGATCGCAGGATCAAGTGACCCTGATGGTAAGTTGGACCTTGTTTCAGAAGTTATAGTGCCGATCTCTTCAGTATGCCCATGTTCTAAAGAAATCAGTGAATTTGGTGCACACAATCAGCGTGGAGAGGTAAAAGTCAGAACACGGTTTAAAAAATTTATCTGGATGGAGGATATGATTGACCTGGTAGAACAATCTGCTTCGTGTGATGTCTACTCTGTTCTAAAACGTGTTGATGAAAAGAGTGTTACGGAAAAAGGGTTTTCTAATCCTAAATTTGTTGAAGATATTGTGCGGGATATTTCCAAAAAGCTCTATGAGGATGATAATATAACATGGTTTTCTGTCAGTGCTGAAAATTTTGAATCGATCCACAACCACAGTGCTTTTGCACATATTGAAAGCAAGTAAAATTATTTACTCATCACTTACATAACATCGAATTTTTTCCATAATACTTCCCGCCGATTTCCCGGGTGTATTTAACAGTACTACAAATCGATATAATTGACCTTTTGTTTTTTCAATATAACCGGCCCTTGTATTTATTCCGATGAGAGTACCTGTCTTATAAAATTCTTTTCCCTCATGACGCATTAGACTGTGATAAGGTTCAAACGCATTGAGAACCTTATCCATATCTTTTGCCGAAGTCCTGTTTTTCCTGGATATACCAGAACCTTCAGCAATACTGGTGTGTTTCAAACCGAGAATATCCTTTGCGTAGGATAAAGCCGCTGTAGCACCTTTATCCAGGGTTCCGGGAGGACCATAAGCTTTTGCACCTGCAGCAATAAGAAGCTGGTTGGTAGTAAAATTGTTTGAAAAGTCAAGAATACGGGATATAATCTCTTCTAAAGAGAGCCTGGATATATATCTAAGTATTAGCCGGTCACTACTTTTCTGAACACTACCTGTCTTTACAGCACCGGTTATTTTTATCCCTTCATTTTCCAGGAAATATTTAATAAGATGTCCGGCATACAAGGTGCATTCATTATTGTTGTGTGAAAGGACGATTCGACCCTTGCCCTGTCCGGATTGTTTTATTCTTTTAAGAGCAAAGGGCAAAAGAGGAGTCTGTGGTTCGGCACTGATAAAAATTCCTTTTGACCGGCTGAAGTTTACCGTGTTGAAATTAGCGCACAGAGCGCCGTTTGGGGCATCATAGGGCTGGGTTGATGATGCGACTCCGGGAATTGTCAGGGGTTGTGCAAAATATGAATCATCGCAAATAATATCATTTATTTTATTAATCTTAGTGCAAAGGGATTTTGATATTTCCAGTAAAACTTCTGAAATAAGCAAAGGATCGCCATAACCTTTTATCTTAAGATTGTTATCCTTATCTATGTAAAATTCAGTAACAAATCTATGATCTGGTCCAAGATAATGAAGAGCTACAAGAGCGGTGAATATTTTCAATGTTGATGCTGGAACCAGTATTTTTTCTACGTTTTTTGAAAAAAGAACTCTGCCCTGAGGGTCTGTTATAAGTAAGGCGTCCTGTTTTCCTATAAGATTTATAAAATCTTTTTTTGTTTCGGCATTAAGATTGACCGGCTGCCATGGATTTAAAATAATGAGGAACAGTAAGAAAAAAGATGGAAAAGAATTTAAAAAAGTAATCGGTTTCATTTATTTACTTACTTTCAACAATTAGTGTAACCGGGCCGTCATTAATCAACGATACAGCCATTAGGGCACGGAATTGACCGGTTTTAACTGTAATTCCTTTTTGTTTTATATGTTTTACAAAATGTTCGTACAGGTTTTCGGCCTTATCAGGACCGGCGGCATTAGTAAATGAAGGGCGTCTTCCTTTTCTGCAGTCGCCCAGAAGGGTAAACTGGGACACAACAAGCATTTCGCCTCTTATATCTATTAAAGACAGATTCATCCTTGCGTTTTCATCTTCAAAAATCCTTAAGTTTGGTATTTTCTCAGCAAGATAATCCGCATCTTTTTTTTCGTCTTCCACGGTAACACCAAGAAGCACAAGCAAACCGCTACCGATTTTCCCAGTGATTTTACCATTTACAGAAACAGAGCTTTCTTTTACTCGTTGTAAGACTGCAAGCACAATTGAATCACTCCACAAGGCGAGACCTTTGAACTTGAATCCCGCTTTAGCGGGAAATTTATCAAGGTCTCAATATAAATAATAATGAAGGAATCGTTCCGATCATTTATGTATAGGGGACCGGAAAGTCAAGTCAATTACGACAGGCTCGTAAAAAGTCTCCCGCTTCAGTTTAGCGGGACGTTGTGCTGCATTTCGTAATCATTCAATGTACGATAAGTACGCCTCATGATTACAAAAATTCCACGCCTTTCTTGTCCCGCTGCTTTTTAGCGGGGGAATTTGATATTTTTACGAAACCGTCTAAATCGGACTTTTTACTAGTTCATCAACTATAATGACAGGGAAATTAGACAGATAAAGTTTGTCGCAAATGAAATTTGAGATGTATTTATCTTGAATAATATTCGAGTTTGTAATATAAAGAAACCTCCTCATAAAAGCCTTATACTGATCTCTTAACACCTTTACCTGATAAGAGGGAACGAAAATGGGTTTATACAAGTGGCTGGGCGATGAATCCCTGAAGAACAGAAACCTTTATTATAAGCTTAATATAATATTTGGTCTCTTTTTTCTTTTTCCTGTTTTTGGTTTTATATACTTTGGATATAAGTATAACATACTGACAGATAAGTTTGTCCCGATATTTTTTATGGGCGTTCTGGTTTTTTCATTTTTCGGATTTGTTATACTCAAGAATTTGTTCGATAAAATCAAAAATATATCTGAAAAAATGACGGATGATTTTCTTACAGGAGTTACAGAGGAACAACTTCAAACCGGTGCAGACGAGCTGCAAAACATTATACAGTCGTTTACGGCCATAAAGAATCAATTTTCCAATACATTCAATCAGCTTGAAAAAAAAGCTTCAGAAATTTCAATACTAAAAGAACTTTCAGAACTGTGTTATGTTACTTTTGATCCGGAGGAGATTTTGTATGTTACACTTGAGCGTTCTTTGGCGTTGACAAATTCCGACCTCGGTTCAGTACTGACTCTGGAAAAGGGTGATTCTAAGGAGTTTGTCGTAAAAGCCAGCGTCGGTTTGGGTGAGTATGTCAAGTTAGGGGACAGGATTGAATTTGAAACAAGTATTGCAAAATATGCAGTACTCAATAAATCACCACTTATCGTCAAAGATGTAGAAAAGGACAGGAGGTTCGGACGGACTAATCTTTCCCATTATGGCACAAAATCATTTGTTTGCATGCCTATTAAAACAAGTAAAGAAATAATAGGAGTGCTTACACTTTCACGAAAGGATAACATAAAGGAATATTCTCAAGAAGACGTTGAAGCTCTGACTCCTCTGCTTAGCAACGCTGCTTTTACCTACGAAAACATCCGCCTTTTAAAGGAAAATAAGCAAGGTTCAATGCATTTGAAATCGATTGAGAAGATCTTTAAGATTATAAATTCAAGTTTCAGGGACAGCGAACTTATACAGGCAATATTAAATGAGATACACAGTGTTGTACCTTTTGATATTGCATTCGTGATGACGCGGGATGATAACAAACCTGGTTATCTAACTATATATGATCTGATGGCAAATGGTCCGACTAACATTTCAAAAGGTGATTCTTACCCTCGAAACGACACAATCATTGAAAAGGTGCTAAAAAAAGAAAGCTCTATAATCGTAGATGACATAGACTCACTCGATGAAGAAATTAAAATGGATAAAGCCGGAGTGCTTTCCAGTGATCTTGAGATTGAGCTTTTCACAAATCATGGTCGCAGGTCTTGCCTTCTTACACCTTTAAAAACTGATGGCATCGTAACAGGCATACTCGTCCTCTCTGCAACAAAACCCGGTCTTTTTTACGATGTTCAAAACCTAATTGAGTGGATCGCAAACGGGCTTTCTATTGCAATTGAACGCAGCAATCTATCAGTAGCAGTCTTTAAACGTAATCAGGAACTGGATACAATTAAGCAGATAGGAAGCGCTCTTGCTTCATCTACCTTTGATATCAGCAAGGTTCTCAAATATACCATGGACATGATCCGGGTTATTATGAACGTGGAAGCCGGTTCTTTACTTTTCCTTGAAAATGATGAACTCGAGCTTGCCGTGGCATTTAATGTTAAAGTCAAAATCGTTAAAAAATTCCGGCTTAAAATCGGTCAAGGAATTGCCGGTCATGTTGCGGCAAGGGGAGAAGCTATTATAGTAAATGATACACAGAAATCTCCGCACTTTTTTCCTGGTGTTGATAGACATACAGGATTTAAAACAAAAAATATACTATGCGTGCCGATGATTTCTCAAGGAAAAGTAATAGGTGTAGTTGAGGTGCTTAATAAAAAAGAGGGTGAATTCATTCCAAGTGATGAAGACCTTTTGCAATCAATTGCAACATCGGTAAGTATCGCAATAGAAAATGCCCGCCTGTATAAGGAAACGGTCTCCATGGCGGAACATGAGCGAAGTATCCGGCGAATGTTTCAGAAGTTTGTACCCAAAGAGGTTCTGGAAACTATCATCAAAGGTGAAGAGACAGGAAAGGCCGTTGTTGAAGAATTCAAGAACCTTACATTGCTGAATCTTGACATAAGAGGCTTTACCGAACTTGCTATGGAAATGGGCCCCCGGAAAACCGTTTCCTTGTTAAACAGTTTTTTTTCAGTTATGGGAGGGATCATATTCAAGCATAGCGGTATCGTCGATAAATATCTCGGTGACGGATTTCTGGCAATTTTTGGTGCTCCGGTTTCAAGTATAATGGATGTAGATAATGCAGTGGCCGCAGCACTTGAAATGAAGGATGCAATAAAAGAAGTTAATAAGAGCTTTGTGAAAGAGTTGGGAGCCTCGGTAAACATCGGTATTAGCGTTCATACCGGTGAAGTAGTTGTGGGAAATATAGGATTTGAAAAGAAAATGGATTACACGGTGATAGGCGATGCGGTTAATACTGTATTCAGGTTGCAGGAGTTTACCAAATCTTATCCCAATGGTATTATCATTGGTGAAAATACACGTCGAGCGGCCCGTTGTCGGCTCAAAGTTCGTAATATCAATGAAGCACTTGGAGAATTGAAACTATATGAGCTTTTAGGTATTAAAAAAACCGATTCGCAAGCTTCAAAGCCGGAATCAAAGCACCGGATTGTTAAATAAGCAAAAAATATAAATGAAAATAGACATGGAAGATAATCAACCTTCAAACCTCAAAGGCCAGTTTCTTATGGCCATGCCTGGTTTGGCAGATCCTAATTTTGCCAAGACAGTCACATGCATCTGCGAACATAATAGAGGTGGAGCAGTAGGCATTATTATTAACCGTCTCCATTACTCCTTGTCGGGAAAGGATGTTTTTGATGAGCTTAAAACAGATTGTTCTATGGATGCGGAGTCAATACCTATCCATCTTGGAGGCCCGGTTCATATAGGAGAGATATTCGTACTTCATGGACCGCCCTTTGACTGGGAATCATGTTTTATGGTTACATCTTCCCTTGCAATGAGCAACACAAAAGACATTGTCGAATCATTAGCCTGTGGAAGAGGGCCTGAATCCTTTATAATGGCATTAGGGTGTGCTGGTTGGGGACCTGACCAGCTCGAATCGGAAATAAGACAAAATGCCTGGCTGACATTTCCTGTTTCTAATGAAATAATATTTAATTTTCCAGTTGAAGCACGTTGGGAAGCGGCATTGAAAAGAATGGGGGTTGATCCGAACCTGCTTTCGGACAAGGCGGGTCATGCATGATTGGCTCTTTATTAATAGTTAAAATATAGGTTTATTCTTTAATTTTTTTTGCTTTTGGCTTTGGTTTCTTTTTTTTTAGACAAACTTTATCTTTCCGTACAAATGCACAAAGCTTTGGATTGTAATACTCTTTACAATTTAATGGATTATATAGCGGGCATTCAGGATATTTTTCTGACATAAATATATCTTTCCTTTCATAATTCTTTCGATCAAGAAACGGCCCTTTCCTTTGCCTCCTGAGAGATTTTTAAATTAATATATATTCCATATCACAAAAGTTTAAGATTTACAAACTATTATGTTCTATTAGATATAATTTTTAAGTTTATTAAAAAGAAAGAAGTATTTATTAAGCAAGCATCCTTTTTATTTCAACCTTATCTGTAGAGGGTCCAATAAAATTTTATGAAAAAATCAAATAGCTGTAACAGTATTAGAAACGAACTTCTTCAGATTAATAAAGATATATCGGCTTTATTTTCGGACGATAAAATAATTCCTGGAATTGCAGATAATTACGTTGTTGAATGGAAAGAGACATGTGAAAATTTACGAAAAAGGTTAAAAGAAGATATTATTCGCATTGCTGTTGTAGGGCCTATTAAATCCGGTAAGAGCACATTTTTAAATTCTCTTTTAAATGGTGATTATTTAAAACGCGGCGCCGGGGTAGTTACATCAATTGTCACACGGATACAAAAGGGGAAAAGCCTGAAGGCAAAGCTTTTTTTTAAAGCCTTAGATGAGGTGAACTCGGAAATAGACCAAGCCCTGGTTATGTTTCCTAAAAATAACCTCTACTCAAAGGGAGACGGGTTTGATATAAGGCAAGAAACAGATCGCACAAGTCTTCAAGAGACGTTTGACACATTGAGTACCGACCAACTGATTACCGATGGCATCCGTAATGCAAACAGCGTTCTTATATCTTCATATCTAAAGGGTTATGACAGTGTAAAAGAGTACCTTTCCTCAGACGTCATGACAAAGGAATATAAAGGCAAACTTTTCCAGGAGCATAAGAACTTTGTGGGAAATGAAGTGCTGGCGGTCTATTTAAAGGATATACTTCTTAAAATCGATTCAGCCGCCATAGGCAGCAATATCGAGATTGCAGACTGTCAAGGAAGCGATTCTTCAAACCCCCTTCATATTGCAATGATCCAGGATTATTTGCTTTTAACACATTTAATTATATACGTCGTAAGCAGCAGAACCGGATTGCGCCAGGCTGACATAAGATTTTTATCCATGATAAGGAACATGGGAATCATGGATAATTTTTTATTTGTATTCAATTGTGATTTCAGCGAACATGAATCGATAGAAAATTTAAAATCTCTTGTCAAAAAAGTAAAAGAAGAGCTTTCCTTAATAAAACCGGGTCAGGAAATTTTTTCTTTTTCAGCTCTTTATAATCTGTTCAAAACAATAAATAAAAACCTGCCTGAAAAAGATAGGCTGAGATTTGAACAATGGCAAAAGGAAACCCGGCTTGTGGACTTTTCAGACAGTGAAACCGGGAAATTTAAATCTTCTTTTACATATATGCTCAGTAAGAGACGCTATTCTTTGCTTTTAAAAAACCATGTTGAACGTCACTCAATAATATTATCAGATATACACAGATGGGTCGGTATTACACAGGGTCTTCTTGAAAGAGAGACAAATGATGCAGCAGAAATTATAAATATGATAAAACACCATCAGGCGAGAATGGACCAGATAAAGTCAATGATAAACAGCACTCTTTCAGGTGCCGTTCCGGCAATCAGGCATGAACTAAATATAGATGTAAATCGTTTTTTCGATGCAAGATCAGGTCAGGTGCTGGGAGAAATCATTCGATTTATTAAAAACTATAAAGTCTATTATAGAAAATATGAAGAAAGCCTGAAAGGTTCTGGTTTTTTAAACACTCTCTACCTGGTATTTCAGGAATTTAAACAGTCAATAGATACTTCTGTTGTTGAAACCGTAAATCCCGAAGTGATACGGTTTGCCAGGGATATGGAAAAAAAGATCCATGACCATTTTCAGTCGATTTTTGGAGCATACGAGGCAACTGTTGAAGATGCGTTTATTGAATATGAAAGCATATTGAAAAATCTTAATATGCCATACCGGATTCAGGAAAATCACAGACAGATAAGCTTTCCGGAGATGGATTCGATAAAAGAGACGAGTGGATTAAAAATTCCCACTGTGGTTGCATTCATGCGTTATTCGGCAAAGATAAAGGCTGAAGCTTTCATATACCTATGGTTTTACACAGCAGTAAGAACTTTAAAAAAAATATTGAAAAAGACGACTCAGAAGAAAGAGACAGACGAGTTCGAAGCCTTAAAAAGCGGTATTCGGCGAATGAAACGAGAGACAGAAAAGTCGATTATTTTCCATTTCCAGGGTTACAGGGAGAATATAAAGTTTAAATATCTTTTCAAGCTTGTCGATTTTGTATCAAGTACCTTGCAACAGACGCTTATTAACAGGTTTCAAGACTATGTAACCGACCTCTCACGTCTCGTTGACAAAATAAACAATAATAAGATTGATAAGCAACGGACCTTTGAAATCCTTAAGGAAGTTGATCGGAACTTAAGAGAAATAAATAAAAAAATTATTTCAATAAAAAAAAGAATCGATATGACTAAATAGCAATTTCAGACCTCGTTATTCATCAAATACAAATTGACCATAGACTTTTATATATCGCTGGGTTTCGCATAAATTGGACTTCAGGTCGGTCTGGGTTATAAGGTTCCGGGTTCTACGTTCAAAGTTTAGCGCTTCGCGCTTTTGTCTCTATCCATTGATTTCATTGGGTTAAAGCCATGGAGGATAAACCATTGAACCTCTGAACCGTTTAATCCAACTCTTGGGCTGAAACGGAGCTTTTTGTTCAAAATATTACACCATCACACACAATAACTTACGATGTTTACAGTTTCAATTTTTCAAGGCTTTTTCTTGCGAATTCAATTGAAGGGTCGAGCTCAAGGGCTATTAAGTAGTAATGAATCGCTTTTTCATTTTTTCCCATGTCACGATAATTTGAAGCTACATTGGCATAGTCAATGGCAGACCCTGGATCGAGTTTTAGAACTTTTTTAAAACTTTCAATAGCTTTTATATGGTCTTTTAATTTAAAGTAGCAAAATCCCATCATATTATAAATATCTGTTCTTTCTTTATCATATCTTTCACCCTCTTTAAGTATATAAAGCGCCTTCTTGTATTCTCCCATCTCCTTAAAGCATATTCCCATATAAGAATAAATACTGGCGATATCCTGCCGGTTCGGGTCTCTGTCGAGTGAATCAGCAAAATACTCGAGCGCTGTTTTCGGGTTATCGAGTGATAGGTGACATGAGCCAAGATAAAAACTGATATAGTATTTTCCGGGAAGCATTTCTTCGATTTTTATTAGTTTTTTAATTGCATCTTCGGGCTCGCTGTTTTCAGTAATAAGTTTGGCGGAAAACATCCCAATACTGGTGGCTTGTGAGCGTTCTCTGAAATGAGCTCCCGGAATTATCGTATAGAAGGCCGGTATTTCAAGAGAAGTGTGTGTCATGTTTATAACAATAACATCCATCCCTCTTTCGGAAAGAGCTGAAATGCATCTTTGAATCTCAACTTTAATATTATCATCTGAGAGATTCGGAAGGCTGGTTATATCGACTCTTTTTTCAGAGTTCATAATAAACTCAGCATCTTCGATATTTGTAAATTTAGGGAGACCGCTGGCCACATAGCTGGCAGAAGTATTAAAGTCACCGGCAAGCTGGGCAACTTCCGTAAGTGCACGATTTAAAGCTTTTTGAGGATCCGGCGTTGTCCCTGCTGTCCAGACAATTTCGCTTTTTTCAGGAAAGGTTGACGGGTCATAGGCAAGAATACCGACAGAAGGGAGACCCATATTAAGAGTAAAATCATTTATGTATAATTTTATACCTGCTTTTTTGTATTTTTTAATCATTTCCATAACAAGGGGATCAGTCGCTGAATCAGGATTAATCGCAGGCATTTTCACCTTGTTATGACTGATTATGGATGATGTATGCCTTTCAACTATTTCACAAATGCCCTGGCAAACGGCCTCTTCAACACAGTTTCCTGCTGATGAGCCGTTAAACTCGTTTATGGTAAAAAACCAGTCAAATGGAATAAGAATCTCTTTACCGAGAGTTAGATTAGTGGCCCAGGTCCATTTTAATGTAAGACTTTCAAATATCTTTTCTGCCACATGAAGATCTTCCTTATCGTCATGGACAGATTGGGCTATCATTTGAAAAGGAATGGCTCTGTCTTTTAAGTTACGATACTTCTCAATAATAAAGTTAGCCTGGTTTTTTTTAAAACTAAAGAGGCTGAACCTTTCGGCAAGTTCCATTACAGCACTTGCTTCAGCCTGTTCTGGTGTGGCGCCTTTCCCCATCTGCTTATTTGTTCCGGTAACGCTCGATGCATCCTGGCCGCAATAACTGAAGAATACGGGAATGTCGAGTCTGCCGTTATCAATTCTTACGGTTTGCTTTAAAATGTCAAGATCAAGTTCTTTTAATTTTTTCTTAAACAGTCTAACTGTTTCTTCAGGTGGAAGAATCTTGTCTTGATCCAGGGTAAAGCCCTTAAATGCATCACTTAATACAATTTTGCTGGTGTTCATATCTTCCTTTCAAGTTTTATATAAAAGTTTTAAATTGACCGTTTCTTTACAGTTTGTTATAAACATAGCGCATATATGTGGGGATGTAGCTCAGTTGGGAGAGCGCAGCGTTCGCAATGCTGAGGCCAGGGGTTCGATTCCCCTCATCTCCACTTGCTAAATGTTTTATCCAATTGAAATCACTACACCAACAAATCCCCTATGCGAAGTGTCAAAACCTGGTTTCGTTGAGTATTCCTGTGGTTAGTCCCGCTTGTAGCGGGATCGCCTTCTTTGGTCTGGAATCCCGCTGCAAGCAGGAAACATTTTGAAACTGCCTCATTTTTTTATGAAATTATCGGGTCTATGGGGTTATGTCAACTTTATTGTAAATGAATAAAAGACAGCTTGACTTGTTATGGAAAATTGTTGTACGAACCTTTCATTAAAGATTAAGGTAGATTTATTATTTCAATAAGTTATAAAGGTATGATTACTATGGATAGAACATCTTCAGTAAAACGAACAACTAAAGAAACCAAAATAAATATCAAACTGAACCTAAATGGCAAGGGCAGGCATGAGATATCTACAGGAATCCCTTTTTTTGATCATATGCTGACGTTATTTACCGTGCATGGTTTTTTTAATTTATCAATAGATGCCAAAGGAGATTTAGAGGTAGATTTTCACCATACCATAGAGGATGTCGGTCTGGTATTGGGCAATGCTTTTGATAAGGCCCTTGGTGACAGGAAAGGAATAAAGCGATACGGACATGCAGTCATACCAATGGATGATGCCCTTGCTGCTGTTACCGTAGATCTGTCAAACCGTCCTTTCCTGGTTTACAATGTATCCGGCGATATAGCTCCGGGTCTGAATTTTAATATTTCACTTGCTAAGGAATTTTTCAGGGCGTTCGCGGTCGGTTGCGGTATGAATCTGCATATTAATGTGTATTATGGTGATAATGAGCATCATATAATTGAATCGTTATTCAAGGCGACCGGCAGGGCAATGGATCAGGCGATATCAATAGATGAGCGGATAACAGGTGTTCATTCTACCAAGGGAGCATTATAAGACCCATGTTCAAAGCTGAGTCTAAAAAATATGACTCTTTCAGAATATCTAGACGTTTAGTATTAAGTACTACCGGGATATTCATTATTTTTATTTTATTTTCTATTTTTTTAACAGCCTGCAAATCAAAGGTAATCGTTTCTGAATCGGGCTCCGAGCTTTCTGGAACAGAGAAGATCCTAATATTGACATTTAAAGATATGACAAAGATATATGACGAAGATGCAAATGTCAGGTGTCCTGTATGCGGAAAGTTTTTTATTACCGGACAGGTGTCTGAAGAAGCTGTAAAAACTCTGACCGATAGTTTGGTTTCTTACTTAAAAAAACATACAAATTATAAGATAGTAGTTTCCGGTATGGTTGCCGGTGATTTACCAGAAAATTCTCTGAAAAAAGGACAAAAATTCTCTGAACGCCGGCTTATTGTTAAAGCGGGAAATACACGCAGAGCCGATGCAGTAATGGCAGGGTATGTTTACCGATACGAAGAACGGATTGGAACGCGATATTCTATTAAATCACCGGCTTCTGTAGCATTTGGGATTCATCTTATAAGTATGAAAAACGGTAGTAACATCTGGTCAGGTCATTTTGATGAAACTCAACATTCTTTAGATAAGAATCTTTTTAAGCTGGGTACGTTCATAAAGAGGAAGGCAAGTTGGATTACCGCTGATGAGATGGCAATTTCCGGACTTGAAGATATCCTGGAGAAATTTCCAAACCCATGATTATAATACCTGCAGTAGACATAAAAAACGGAAAATGCGTTCGCCTTCTCCAGGGTCGCAAGGATGCAGAGACCGTTTTTTCCGATGATCCGGCAGATATGGCAAGGAGATGGGAGACCGAAGGTGCTGAAATAATTCATGTGATTGACCTTGATGGTGCATTTGAAAAAAGTCCTCAAAATCTTGATTCAATAAGGAAAATAATTAAAAGAGTGAAAACTCCTATTCAGTTGGGTGGCGGAATCAGGGATGAAAAGACAATCGAGATGTTTCTTGATCTTGGCGTTGAGAGAGTCATTATAGGTACGGAAGCAATTAAGAGCCCGGAATTCGTGAAAAAAGCCTGCCGGGAATTTTCAGGCAAAATTGTTGTCGGCATCGATGCGAAAAATGGTCTGGTCGCCATAGAAGGGTGGACAAAAACAACTAAAATAAAGGCCGTTGATCTGGCAAAACAGTTTGAAGATTGCGGTGTTGCTGCCATAAATTTTACAGATATCCACAGAGATGGAATGCAAACAGGTCCAAACATAGAAGAGACCGGAATGCTCGCAGAGGCTGTTTCAATACCTGTGGTTGCTTCAGGTGGTGTATCAAACATTGAAGATATAAAAAAGCTGATGCCTTTGGAAAAAGCAGGCGTTATAGGTGTAATTACCGGAAGGGCATTATACAGCGGAAGCTTGAGTCTAAAAGAGGCCGTAGCGCTTACAAAAAAATCGATCGAATAGGTGATTTTATCAAGTTATAAAAAAAATAACCCGTCGCCGGATGTTTTGTGAAATATTCTTGACAGAAACTATTTTAATAATTAGATTTAAGGTTTATAAATGTTTAACCATAAATAATATTAGAGTTTAACTGTTAATGGAATATTTCTTTAGCAAAATCATTAGTTTTCGAACTTATCGACTTGAATATATAAATAAATTTGCAAAGATTCACCCCATTTAAGTTCCTTCCGTTATTTTCGGTCTTCCATACTCAATAAATATGGAGGTTGCTCCTCTTGGCAATTTTTATCTCTGACGATAAGATTTCTGAAATTAGAAATACAACAGACATTGTTGATATCATATCAGACGTGGTTTCCTTGAAAAAAGCGGGGAAGAACTATATTGGGCTTTGTCCGTTCCATACGGAAAAAACTCCTTCCTTTAACGTGAGCCCGGACAAACAGATATTCCATTGCTTTGGATGTGGCATTGGAGGAGATGTTTTTTCATTTCTGATGAAACATGACGGACTTTCGTTTCCTGAAGCTGTCCGTATAGTAGCAACAAGATACGGCATTGAGATCCCGACTCAAAGATTATCACCGGGACAGAAAAGAAAAATCAACGAGAGGGAGAATCTGCTTAATGTTAACAGGCAGGCAATGAATTATTTCCGCCACTCGCTGCTCGAAAGAGCTTCGGGAAAAAAGGCAATGGAATATTTAAATAAACGAGGGATTACTAAAGATACTATTGAAAGTTTTGTATTGGGATATGTCCCGGAAGGCTGGGATAATCTAACCAATTTTTTAATAAAAAAGAAAATGTCTTCAACATTTCTTGAAAAGAGCGGCTTAATTATTTCAAGAAAAAGTAGTAGCGGCCATTATGATCGTTTCAGAAACCGTATTATTTTTCCTATATTTAACGTAAGCAGGCAAGTGATCGGTTTTGGCGGGCGCGTAATGGACGATAGTGATCCAAAATATTTAAATTCTCCTGAAACGCCTGTTTATAACAAAAGCCGATCTCTTTATGGGCTGAACATGGCAAAAGATAAGTGCAGAGAGAGTAAGACAGTTTTTATTGTAGAGGGTTATTTTGACTTACTGGCACTTCATCAACACGGTATTATAAATTCAGTCGCTACTCTCGGAACGTCACTGACCATGGATCATGTACGGATACTCCGAGGATACATCGGGAAAACAGGAAGGGTTGTTCTCGTCTATGACTCGGATGATGCGGGTTTAAAAGCCGCTTATCGTAGCATAGAAATATTTGACAAGGGATATGTGGATGCCAGGATTCTTGTATTGCCGACCGGATATGATCCGGATTCATATATCTTTAAATTTGGTAAAAAATCCTTTATGGATGCATTTTCAAGGGCGCCTGGTATTATACCTTTTCTGATTGATTTTGCCGAAAAGAAACACGGAGATTCAATTGAGGGGAAAATCCGTATAATTTCAGAATTGAAAGGACCATTAGCAGCAATTAAAGACAATGTGGCACGATCTTTATATGTCAAGGAACTTTCAGAACGACTCGGCATTGATGAGACTGCGATTCTGGAAAAGGTAAGAGATATATCAGCAAAAAACAAAGCTAAAGAGAGCAAAATAGGATTAAAGCCGATTTATCCAAGCAATTTGCAAAAAAAAGGCAAAAAAAGTGAATATTATGGAAGGACATCGAATGAAAGCAAAAATCGGATTGAGCGGCAGATTATCGCTATGATGCTTCAATTTCCGAAAATATTACATGAAATAAAGGAGCGAGATGTGCTTGATTGTTTTGTGGATAGCAACTTAAAATCGATTGGTCAAAGCATATTAGACTATAAGGAGAAACTATACAATCATGATCGAGCACCTGGCGATGAACATGAGTTTGCCAATGGCAATAGAGTTTCCGAGTTCATGAATTTTATTGATGACCAAGAGAAAAAGAGTATTATTACTTCTTTGGCTCTGGAAGAGGAGTCATGGGAACTTGAGGGCTGCATCAAATTGATAACACAATTTGTGGAGACCAGCAGGAACCGGCGCAGTAAAGGCTTTATAGAAAAACAGATCAAAGAGGCAGAAGAAAAAAATGATCAAGAGTTGCTGATAAAATTGTTAATTGAAAAGCAAAATATGGCTGTTTTGAAACAAAAGCAAAAAATGGCATTACTGAACCGAAGTATTCGGGAGGCATAAAATTAATGTCTAGAAAATCGTCTGAAATAAAGGAAGACAACAGAAGAAATAAGGGTAAGGATTCTGCAAAAAAAAGTGCTTCAAAAAAGAAAGGTAAAAAGAATAACGTGAAGAAGGCTTTAAAAGGAAAAACCGCAAAAAAGCAAAAAAACACAAAGAGCGTAAGCAAAAAAGTATTAAAGGATCTGATTTCAAAGGGGAATAAACAAGGGTATTTGACTTATAGTGAAATTAATGAGGCGCTTAGCAATGAAATGCTTTCTCCGGAAAAAATTGATGAAACATTCATTTTATTAGATGATCACAACATAAAAGTCATTGATGAAAAAAAACAATTAAAAGCAATTAATGCCAAAAAGGTTAAAGCAAAACTGATTAATAAACAAGAAAAGTCTGCAACTGGTTTTGGTGCAGTAACAGATCCTGTTAAGATGTATCTTCGTGAAATGGGTCTTGTTACACTTTTGAGCAGGGAAGGCGAAGTTGTGATAGCCAAAAAGATAGAAAATGGTGAACAGCAGGTGTTAAGAGCACTTCTTGAAACCATCACCGGAGCGGAGTGCATAATAAGCCTTGGTGTGCATATTGAGAACGGTGCGCTTCGTCCAAAGTATGTGTTAAGAGATGTTAATGAAGGAGATACATATATTGATGAAGTAATGCAGACAGAGAGATTTTTAAATACAATACGATCTATTAAGAAGATTCATGAAGAAAACATAGCTTTTCGCGAAAAGCTGTTTTCAGAAAAAATAGATACTGATGAACAACGCAAGATCAGACGGTCTATTACAAGACGGAATAACAAAATATTCGAACTGCTAAAGGATTGGCGCCTTGAAGGAGGTGTAATAGATAATATAGAAAAACTTATAAGGGAACAGATAGTATGGTTTGATTATATGAACCAGAAGATTTTAAAATGTTCCGATAAGTTTTCTTCATCCGTGAAAGAGTTGCGAGAAAATATGTCATCTAAAACTAAATTCGTCAAATGGGCATATAAACGATGTGATCTTAAGAAAGATGATATCGCAACATTTTATAAAAAGATAATAAACATTCAGAAAGATATAATTGAAAAAGAAAAGAATATTAAATCGACTAGCCGGATACTAAAAAGGATTATATTCTGGGTTGAAGAAGGACGTTTTAAAGCCAAAATAGCAAAAAGTGAATTAACCAAGGCGAATTTACGTCTGGTAGTCAGCATTGCCAAGAAATATACCAACAGGGGCCTACAGTTTCTTGACTTGATCCAGGAAGGAAATATCGGCCTGATGAAGGCGGTTGATAAGTTTGAATATCGCCGTGGTTATAAATTTAGCACCTATGCTACCTGGTGGATAAGACAGGCTATCACGCGAGCGATTGCTGATCAGGCAAGGACAATTAGGATTCCTGTTCATATGATAGAAACGATTAATAAGCTCATTCGAACATCCAGATACCTTGTGCAGGAGCAAGGACGCGAGCCTTCACCCGAGGAAATCGCTGCAAAAATGGAGATTCCTTTGGAAAAAGTTCGCAAGGTTTTAAAGATTGCCAGAGAGCCCATCTCGTTAGAGACGCCTATCGGGGAGGAAGAAGACAGCCATCTTGGTGATTTCATAGAGGATAAAAAGTTCATGCTTCCCTCGGATGCAGCTGTGAGCCTGAACCTAGCGGAGCAGACACGAAAGGTGCTTGCGACCTTAACCCCACGCGAGGAAAAGGTATTAAGAATGCGTTTCGGTATCGGTGAAAAGGCAGACCATACACTTGAAGAGGTGGGGCAGGATTTTGCAGTAACGCGGGAACGTATCAGGCAGATTGAAGCAAAAGCGCTTAGAAAATTAAGACACCCGACTCGAAGTAGGAAACTGAAAAATTTTATTGAAACCTAATTCTTGACAAAAGGGTTTTCTAAAGTTAGTTTGGCTTTCTCCGCCATGATTTGAGGGCCCATAGCTCAGCTGGCAGAGCCACCGGCTCATAACCGGTAGGTCCCTGGTTCGATCCCAGGTGGGCCCATATTTTTTAAATTTAAAATAATGATAAAAGATCTGAAGGACAAATCAATTGAACTTTGATGACAATAATAAACGATTTTTTAAATGCTGCCGTAACATTTTAAAAGAGAGCGGAAAATGATTGAAATTTTTCGTTCTCAAAATATAAAGGGACAAAAGCGTGGTTTCTCGAAAGAATCACGCTTTTTTTATGCTTATAAAGCAGAAGAATCAGAGAGTTTATTGCAATATGTCTGCAATTGTCGCTGATATAATTAAGGCCATGGAAGCTATTGCACCAAGCTGTTTGGCCGAAGATTGGGATAATGTGGGATTACAGGTTGGAGATATCAACCGGCCTGTAAAAACAATTTGGATTTCACTAGATCCTTCTTTAGAAGTTGTTGTCGCTGCAGGTAACAGCAAGGTAGATCTACTGATCACCCATCACCCCCTTATATTTAAGCCATTGCGATCCATTGATTTTAGCACTAATATAGGTTCAATTATCAAAATGGCTGCTGATAACAAGATGGCAATTTATTCATCACATACTAATTTGGACATCGTTTCAGAAGGATTAAACGATATACTTGCCGAATTTATAGGACTTAAAAATATAAAAGTGCTCGGCAAGCATAAACAACACGAAAATTATAAGCTGGTAATCTATGTACCCAAAGATTATGAAAATAAGATTTTAGATGCGATTTTCCAAACAAAGGCAGGAATTATTGGTGAGTATTCATCATGTACATTCAGAAACAGCGGTAAGGGTACATTCAGGGCTGGAAAAACGGCTACACCTTTTATAGGAAAAAAAGGTGAAATTAACAATGCCGATGAAGTAAGGATCGAGACTGTCGTGAAGAAAAAAAATCTTTCAGAGGTCATAGAGTCTGTAAGAAGCATTCATCCATATGAAACAATGGCATATGATATCTATCCACTTTTGACAAATGAAAGAAGCCATGGGATTGGACGTGTCGGAGAGTTGGATAAAAAGATCGAGCTTAAATCTCTGGCATTAAAGATAAAGGAAAGGCTGCGGCTTAAATCTGTTAAGGTTTCCGGCAATCTTGAAGTATCTGTAAAGAAAGCAGCAGTTTGTACCGGTAGCGGTTCCAGCATGATGAAATATTTTCTTTTATCCGGGGCTCAGGTATATGTGAGCGGAGATCTGCGATATCATGATGCGTTAGATGTAAAAGCAGCCAACTTAGGTCTTATCGATATCGGACACTTTGGCTCAGAACATTTGATTGTTGATGTTCTTGCAAAGCGACTTGGGAATATACTGGCAAAAGCAGGGATGGATTTGGAAGTTAAGCCATACAGACTTGAGATTGATCCGTTTGTAACTTTATAAAATAAGTAATAGAGTTTCGCACTTATAAATTCTGTCAACTTAAATAAAATGGAAGTACTATAATGCCGAATTTTGCAAAGGAACAAATAGATATACTAATAAAACTTCAGGAAATTGAAATAGAAAACGACATAATCAAATTAAAAATTAATGACGTTTCAATTAAGATTGATGCACTTGATAACGAACTAAAGACTTTTAAAGAGACAATCGATGAAGAAGAATCTCGTATAAAAGATTGGCAGCAGAAATATCGTTCATATGAAGCGGATGCAAAGATAAATCTTGCTAAAGCACAAAAAAGCCAGGAGAAACTTAAATCCGTAAAGACAAACAAGGAATACCAGTCTTCATTAAAAGAGATAGAAGAACTAAAAGCTTTGAATTCCAAATTAGAAGATGATATGTTGGAATGCCTTGAGCGAATGGATATGGCCGAAGCTGATATTGCAAAGAAAAAGGAAGAATATTTAATACTGACTGACAAGGTAAAAAACGAGAAAGATAATATTATACAGGAATCTGAGCAGGGAAGAAAAAAGATCTCTCAGCTTGAAACAACCTGGAATACTATTTCCGAAAAGCTCGATCCTGGACTCATTAAACAATTCAATGTGGTAAAGAAAATAGTAAACGGCACCGCATTAGCAGCTGTCATAGATACTGTTTGCCAGGGATGCAATATGAATATTCCTCCTCAGATGTATAACGAACTTCAACGTTTCGAGAGCTTGAAATTTTGTCCACACTGTCAGAGGATAATATACTGGGAAAAATCATAGTGAGACCTTTGCAAAACGTCCCCTTTCGAAGTCTGCGCTTATCTGGCAGATTAGCGCTAAAGCTTCACTAAAGTGCCTGCGTTGGACTCAATTTTTAATCTTCAATCCGCCTCAGGCGGACCTCCGGTTAAAAATTTCGTCCGCCTTGAACTATGCCAAAATTGAACATTTTTCAAAGGTCTCATAGTATGAGCATATAATCCGGTTGGAGTAGTCCAAACGATCGCTGGATCATTTATATGGTTCAGAGGAAAGTCCGAACACCGCAGGGCAAGGTGCTCCATAACGTGGAGTCGTGGTAACACGAAGGATAGTGCAACAGAAAGTATACCGCCGGGCGCTCAGGTAACTGAATGCCCGGTAAGGGTGAAAAGGTGCGGTAAGAGCGCACCAGTTTCCCGGGCGACCGGGAAAGCTTTGTAAACCCCACCAGGTGCAAGACCAAATAGGGGAGCGTTTAAGGATGGCCCGTCCAGGCTCCCGGGTAGGTCGCAAGAGATTCCGGGCAACCGGCATCCAAAGATGAATGGTCGTTACCCGGTTCAGGGCAACCTGGATCAGGCACAGAATTCGGCTTACGGGCTACTCCGACCGTTTTTATTGGTTTTTAAAAATGAATAAAAATAATAACGTATGTAATATTTCCTTTGCTAAAAAGACACGAATATTTACTAACGATTATTTGAAATATTGCATATATATTTCAAATGCTGATTCCCAAGCTCACGTATCGAATAAAAAGTTGTATTCTTCATTGATATCGACCTCCCAGCTTCTCGAAGATTTCCTCGATTTTCACGGCGCGAAAAATAACAAAGACTGGTATTTTTTCAGGGAACTTTCGGCTGCTGTAAGGCACTTAAGCCTTGGATGTTATTCCCAAAAACATATCTTGAATAGACTTATATTCTATGAACTTAAAGATTCTGATAATTTTAAAATAGGAGGGGAATTTACATTCGATTTTTTAACGAAGTCCTTAATTAAAATAGCACCTGTTATACTTAATGAAGCAAAACGACTTAATATACCTATACCCGAAGAAACTTTTAATGATGCTGACTTTCCCGGAGTTATTACAGGTGAGATGCTCGACTATGATATAGATGATGATGATAAGGATCAGCAGAAAAAAAATATTGTTAAAATAGCCAGTGAGTTTATAGACATCGCAGGAAAATTTGAAAAGCTCGGGTTCTACGAACCTTACGATATCAAAGAGATATTCACGATTGTTCCAGACAAAATCAATGAAGTAGAAATAAGAAGATTTGAGATGCTGGTGCATAACCTTCAGTCCTCATTCGATACATATGTAATACACGGAGGCTACCGGTTTGGCAACAGAAAGCTTAAAGAGCTCAGGGGTTACTTTTCAGTTGTCTTTCATCTTCTGCAGATAGTCGGAAGGCTTCTCCATTTCTATGAACGACACCTGCATGAAGCAGGATACAAGAACATCTACAAAAAGGTTCAGGATAAACTCGCTTCCCTTATTGATCCTGAAACGTTACTTGACCGTACAATCAACTATGGCCTCTATTATGTATGTTATTTCCTAACAATAGGAAACAAGCTGGCAATTGAGATCCTGAATGAAAATATTGAACGTACTAGTGTTACTGTTGGAATCCCTGAAAAACTTGGGTTCCATAGCAGGCCCAGCCTTTTGGTGGCAAAGATTGTTCAACACTATGGGGGACAGGTGGAGCTGTGTGTGGGAGAAGACAGGTTTGATGCCAGCAGTGTGCTTGATATTCAGTGGGCAGGAGGAAAAATTCAGAAAGAAAAAATTTTTGAAGTTATCTTTGAAGGGGATAGCCGAGCTTTACAGGATATTCAAATTCTTGCAAGTGCTAATTACGGCGAAGATACAATGGGCAAAGGAGTGCCCCTTCCAAAGGAGCTGAAGTACTTGCAGTAAAAGCTATGTGCGTTATTTCTCAATAATTCAACTAATCGAGACCTTTGAAAAATGGTAATTTTTGTTCGAGTTCAAGGAAGGCGAAAATTTCAACCACAGGAATATATTGAATATTTCGAGGATTGAAATTTTAGCCTGACGCAGAAATCGGGCAAAAAGTGCCGTTTTGCAAAGGTCTCTAATCGTAACAACTCATCAAGCGCTTCACAAGGTCAAAATATTATGGTTTCGGCAATAGTCGTTGCGGCAGGCAAAGGCGTCAGAATGAACAATACTGTTCGAAAGCAATACTTGCTTCTTGCCGGCCGGCCTGTTTTGTCGCATACGCTGGCTTTGTTTGAGAAGTGCAATATCATAAGTAATATCTTTCTTGTAGTTCCTGAAGATGATATCGATTTTTGCAATAAAGAAATTCTTCCTTCATCCGGTCTTAAAAAAGAAATTAATCTTGTTCCAGGTGGAATAAAGCGCCAAGATTCAGTTTATAACGGAATTATGGCAGTGGATAAGAAAAAAAGCATAGTAGTTATTCATGACGGCGTCCGTCCCTTTGTACGTCCTGAAATGCTCGAATTATGTATTGTCGAAGCTAAAGAAGAGGGCGCATGTATTCTTGGTATTCCCGCTCAGGATACTGTAAAGCAGGTTCAAAGTTCCGATCATATTGTTAAAACACTTGCAAGAGATACTCTTTGGCTTGCCCAGACTCCCCAGGCCTTTAAGTACGAAATAATAAAAAAAGCTCATGAAAATGCAAGGCTGGTTAGATTTACAGGAACAGACGATGCCTCACTGGTAGAGAGACTCGGAAATTCTGTAAAGATGATAAGAGGGAGCAAAAACAATATAAAAATTACAACAAAAGACGATCTCAAGCTTGCAGAGGCAATGATTCAGGCAGGGCTTGGCTGATTTAAAAATTAATAATTACATCATCCGTATCCATCCAGGCTGGAAATTTTTTTCTATAATCCTCTAATATTTTATAGGATAAGCCGGTTGTGTAAGTACATATTTCTTTTTGCCTTTGAAATATAATCTTTCCAAGTGGATCTATTACAGAAGAAACACCTTTATAGTTAAGTCCGTTGCCATCTATACCAACTCGATTGACACCTATAACATAGCATTGATTTTCAACTGCTCTTGCCTGTAGTAAAGATTTCCAATGCAAAGAGCGTTTTTCAGGCCAATTTGCAATAAATATGGCTACATCGTATTGGTTTTTTATATTCCTTGTCCAGGCAGGAAATCGTAAATCATAGCAGATAAATGGCCTTATTTTCCAGCCGTGTAATTCGACAGTGATATTTCTGTCTCCCGCACTGTACACTTTCTCTTCCCCTGCAAAGCGAAAAAGGTGTTTTTTATCGTATATGAACAGGCTTCCGTCAGGCTTGACCCATAATAGCCTGTTAAAATATTTACTGTTAACTTTGATAATTGCACTTCCAACAATGTCACAGTTTGTTTGTCGTGATTTTTCCTGAAGCCACTTTAGAGCAGATCCATTCATGCTTTGTGCGAGATTTGCAGCATTCATGCTAAAACCGGTGGTAAACATCTCCGGCAGAATAATAATATCGGTTTCTTCGCAGATGGCATCTATTTTTTTGTCAAAAGAAGCGAGATTGGCATCTATGTCTTCCCAAATAAGTTCCGTCTGAATCAAGGTTACTTTTAAATCTCGCATAATATTTGAGCAGCCTTTACTAAAGTTTCATCTTTACGTTTTAGGTTTTAGGTGTTAAGTTTTAAGTGTCTAATTAAACTGTTTATTGGATTAACCTGAAACCTAAATCTTAAAACAAAAAACTTGATGAATTCGACTTTTTATGAATTCATCAATGGTAATTGAGACTTAAAAAGAGAATAGAAAAAAGAAAAAAGGGTGTCAAGGTTTCATAACCTTTATGTAAAATATTAATTTAGACCTTTTAAAAATAGCCCAAAACCGCATTCAGATAATCCGGTTTTAAGACGTGTCGAACTCACGCATAAGTAAGCGTAAAGAAAAAACAGGTACAATCATTTTATAAAGAACTTGCTAAATCAGTATATTATTTGACTTACAGATAAAATTTGCTTATTTTTTGTTTTTTCTTAACGCTTACTAATACATTCAAACAGGGACCCGCCGTTAAAACCGGATCACCTGAATGCTATTTTTCAAAGAGCTAAAATGTTACTATGTAAAAAGAAAAAAAGAGATCCTGATATGTCTAAAAATGAATACCCGGAGAGCCCGAAGGTAGGGGTCGGCGCAATCGTCTTTAGGGATGGTAATGTATTGCTCGTTCGCAGGGGGCAGGAACCGTCGAAAGGTTTGTGGTCTATTCCCGGTGGAAAGGTGGAACTGGGCGAATCACTTCAAAGGGCAGTTGAACGTGAAATATTTGAAGAGACAGGAATTATAATTCATGCCAACGAGCCTATTTACACCTTTGATCTGGTAGAGCATGATGACGCCGGCCGTGTTAAATATCACTATGTGATAGTTGACCTGATTGCAGACTATATAGAAGGGGAGATACAGGCAGGGGATGATGCCATCGATGCGCGCTGGGTTTCTCCCCGGGAAATAGAGAAGCTAAAAATGAGCCAAAGGACCGTTGAACTGTTAAAACGTCATTTCAGCTTCGGATTATAGCTGGAAAGAACATCAGGGAAAGACCCTTCTTTCTAATTCCTCATGATTTCAGCGTCACCAAGAAATGTTTCAATATCTTGCCGGAATATTTCTTGGTTTGGCGGGCAATCGTTATGCCCGCAATCATAGACTATCATTTTACCGTTACGTACTTTTTTGTATAAGGCCTTGCCATGGGAAAAGGGAATAATGTCATCGTATTTGCCGTGTATGATAAGAATCGGTCCTGTATAGGCGCTTACAACTGCCATGTTATCAAAAGGATCACGCACGAGAAAACCGGGGGCAAAGAATTTTGATGCAAATACCCTGACAGATGTAAATGGAGACTGAAGAATAAGTGCTGCAGAAGGTTTGTTTGCAGCAAGAGCACAGACTACGCCAGCGCCAACGGAACGTCCGAATAGAATAATTCGAGCAGGATCGACATCTTTTCTTGAGACAAGAAGATCATACCCCGCAATAAACGCTTCTGTAATACTTTTCTGGGAAGGCGACCCTTCAGAGCGTCCGTACCCAGGATATTCTATAAGGAGCACTCCGATGCCAAGCTCAGGAAACCATTTGAGTTCTTCGGGACAAAAATCGATCAGCTCTGCATTTCCATGACCAAAAATTACTGCAGGGGCAGGTTCTGTAATGTGATGATGCAATGGCGACATAAACCATGCCTCAACTTTTCCCGAAGAGGTAGTTAACCAGATTTTTTCTATTCCCGGAATATCTTTTCCTGTTCCAGGAGTGTATGGGATTTGACTGCGGGGAAAAATAATCCGGCGTTGCATCACAAAGAGAAAGCAGCAAAAAGCCAGATACAAAAGAAATGTCCATGTAGCAATTTTTCCCAGTACCTGCAAGTCTGCTCCTTAAAATTACATTATTTTAACCAGTAACGAGCAACGAGTAACCAGTAACAAATAACTTTATGACTTTGCTATGTGCCAGAATTTCCGAACTGATTGTAATAAATCTTCTCCTGCTCATCAAGGATTTCACGAATTATGTCTATATTTGTCATGGGATTCATTATTACAGTGCGCAGAACAACCTTATTTCCATTAGCGGTTTTATTCAACGTAGTTCTGGAAACAAAGCTTTTTCCGGCTTCTCTCTGAAGCCGTTGAACAGTTATATTGATATAACTCAATTTATTGTTCAATTCCTTTTTCTTTTTTAAGTTAGCGCTATTTAATTCCTTTTTAATATCATACGGAAAAATCCTGTATGTAAGTATATTCAGTTCAGGTGCTGTAACCAGTTCAAAAAGGGGTCTTCTTTTTATTTCATCTGCAAAAGACCGGGCCGTTTCGATCCCATGATCGATTAACAGGGCATAACCCATGGACCCCATAATTTCAAGGGCACTGCCGAGTATAAGTGACATGGCAGCTCTGGAGCCGACAATAGAACGTATACCAAGATCGACCGAACCAGGTCGATTTACGTAGGCCGCATAATAGGCAATATTATCCATTATTGCCGGATCTTTGAAATAGACCATACCGCATCCCATGGGCATGTAAAACTGCTTGTGTCCGTCAATTGTGACCGAGTCGGCAAGATTTATGCCGGATAGTAGCGACTTGTATTTTTCAGAAAGAAGCGTTGGCCCGCCCCAGGCAGCATCCACATGAAAATGTATCCTGTTTTCAGCGCATATTTCCGCAATTTCTTCAAGTGGGTCGACGGTCCCTGTTTCAGTGGTACCGGCGATTCCGACCACTGCAAGGATTTTTGTTTTCCGGGGGTCTGCTTTTATAGACTTGATGGCTGCAAGCAGTTTTTTTATATCCATCCTGTTAGTATGGTCAACATCTATCGAAAGAATATTTCCATTGCCTATACCTAAAACACCACCGGATTTTTGAAGGGAGTGATGGCCGAGCTGTGACACCAGGATGACACAGCGATCGATTCCAAAAGTTTTATAAGCGGCGGCCATTCCTTCCTTTTCCACACCTGCGAACCCGTTTCCTGGTTTAAAAAAAGAGTTTCTGGCCACCCAGAGTGCGGTGAGATTTGCAAGGGTCCCATCTTCGACAAAAGTTCCGAGTGTGCTTTCAGGGCGCTGTATATGATGATCGTAAAAAGCATCGCTATAGTCATAAATAAGTCTGTGTATTTTGGCAAGTACCTGGCGTTCAAGGACAGAGGCCACCTTGGATGTTTCCAGCTTGACAAGATTCTGATTCAGCGCAGCAACAATGGTTTGAAGATGGACCATGAAAAAAGGAATTGCAGAAGTCATGTGACCGATAAAATAGGGTGAAGATACATTCACTGCGTGAGGAGCAATATCTTCTATGAGCACTTTTATTACATCGGCAAGTTTTTTGGCAGGATTTTTGCTTATCCGGCTGTTCTTGAATCTGTCAGAGAGGTCCAGGAGGCTTGCCTCTTCAGTGATCCCGACATGTTCATTTAAAAAGTCGTTGAGACCAAAAAGAATCTGTTCCATGTATTTAAAAAGAGCAGTCCTGGATGCTTCGCTTTCCGGCTGTAAAAAAATGCGTTGAAGGGTTTGCCAGTTCGCAATCAGTTCGGTGCTTTTTTTCCCGGAAGAAACCAAAGGTTCTTTAAAAGCATTTGATTTATAAGATTTTAAAAGCATGATAACTTTGATATAGCAAAGATAATAGGAATATGTCAAATATCGATTCAGCACATTCAAATGGACAACGGATTATAAGTTTGATAGTAATCAAAAGCTTTTTTCACCACAGAGTTACACAGAGAGCACGGAGGATTTATGATACTTCAAAGCAGTGCAGGATTAGTGGCATTTGCGGTTTTTGCATGGATTATAAGTGAAAACCGAAATAAAATCAGCTTAAAAACTGTGTGCATAGGAATTGTAATCCAGCTTGCAATAGGATTTCTCCTTTTAAAGCTTCCCATATTCAGAGATTTTTTCCTGTTCTTAAATCGTCTTGTTCTTGCCCTTGAGGAATCAACCACTGCCGGGACATCAATGGTGTTCGGTTATCTTGGGGGAGGAACGCTTCCCTTTGATGAAAAATTTCCAGGTTCAAGTTTTATCCTGGCATTTAAGGCCCTGCCACTTATTCTTTTGATGAGCGCACTATCCGCACTCTTGTTTTACTGGAAGATTCTTCCACTTGTGGTTAAAGCATTTTCCTGGTGCTTACAAAAAACAATGGGTCTGGGGGGAACCGAAGGACTAGGCGTTTCGGCAAATATATTTGTTGGAATGGTGGAATCACCGCTTTTCATACGTCCATACCTTCAATTTATGACCAGGAGCGAGCTTTTTACGTTAATGACAACAGGCATGGCAACTATAGCAGGAACGGTAATGGTTCTTTATGCCAGCATACTAGGCAACAGTATTCCTGATGTCATGGGTCACATCCTGACAGCTTCAATAATCAGCGTTCCGGCAGCCATTACAATTTCTAAAATCATGATACCGGAAACAGAGAAACTGACTTCAGGAGAAATGATTTCCCCTGAAAAAGCTTCAAGTTCCATGGATGCCATAACCAAAGGAACAATTCAGGGTGTACAACTTTTAATCAACATCATTGCCATGCTCGTAGTGCTTGTTGCCCTTGTACATCTTGTTAATCTGATGCTTGCGCTTTTTCCGCAAATTGGAGGTAAGTCGATTACGCTGCAAAGAATTCTTGGAACCCTGATGGCGCCTGTAGTCTGGCTTATGGGAGTCCCCTGGCAGGAGGCCGCGACTGCCGGCTCACTCATGGGAACAAAAACGATCCTCAATGAGTTTATTGCCTACCTTGACATGAGTCGCCTTGCTGAAGGTTCACTAAGTTCCAGAAGCACGATGATTATGACTTACGCCATGTGCGGTTTTGCAAATCCCGGCAGTCTCGGGATCATGATAGGAGGTATGGGGACCATGGCGCCGGAAAGGCGAGATGAAATTGTCGCCCTTGGTTTTCGATCGATTATTGCAGGCACCCTTGCCACCTGCATGACAGGTGCGGTTGTAGGGATTATCGGCGGATGATTTTTTATTGAATGTACCCGTATGCATAGAGAAAGGGCGGATAAGCATTTCTTTCTTTTCAAATATATACGGCTTCTTTATGTATTGGCCTGCACATAACTTGTGGGTTTTTTTAACGTCATCCATGCCACTTTTCTAAGGCGATTAAAGCATCAGGTACGTCAAGGAGAGTCATCTCAGCTTCGCCCTTAGTGAATTCAAGAGCAGATCTTTATACAGGCTAAACCAGCAAGGTTTCATCTTTGAGTTCGGCCCCGAACCTCCTGACCACCTCTTCAACCGTGAGGGCCGTCTTTTCTTCTCCTTGGATGTCAAATTGGATTTTCCCCTCGTGGAGCATTATCATACGATTTCCGTATCTGATGGCCTGCTGCATATTATGAGTAACCATAATGGTCGTAAGGTTGTTTTTCTCTACGATTTTTTTTGTAAGGCCTATAACACGCTGAGCCGTTTTGGGATCAAGGGCTGCGGTATGTTCATCCAAGAGGAGAAGTTTTGGTAAAGATAAGGTTACCATAAGCAGGGTCAGCGATTGGCGCTGGCCCCCGGAGAGGAGACTGACGGTATCTTTCAACCTGGTTTCGAGCCCAAGATCCAATACACTGAGTATATGCCGGTAGTGTTCCCGCAGCGACTTTGTGACTCCCCAGCGGAGTCCTCTTGGTTTGCCGCGCAGATCAGCCATTGCAAGGTTTTCTTCGATGGTCATGGATGAGGCTGTTCCCGTCAGGGGATTTTGAAATATCCTGCCGAGATATTTTGCGCGCCGGTGTTCAGGTAGATGGGTTACCTTGGAACCATCAATAAAAATATCACCCTCATCAGGTCTAAAGGTGCCTGAAATGAGGTTTAGGAAAGTGGTCTTCCCTGCACCGTTGCTTCCGATTACAGTAACAAAATCCCCCTTTCGAACGTGAAGGCTTATCCCATTCATGGCCACCTTTTCGTCTATTGTGCCCTTTGAAAAAGTTTTTGTTACCCTTTCAAGTCTTATCATTGCTCTTTGTTTCCTAAACCCCCCTCAAGTGGAGTTTGCCTTCTTTTTCTTTTCTTAAGGCTGGAATACCGAGTGCCAATATTACCATCAATGCCGTGGCCATCTTCAAGTCCGTTGGGGCCAGCCCAAGCCTGAGTCCTAAGGAGATGATAAGCTTGTAGATGACAGATCCGACTATGGCCGCAAAAGTCATTCGCTGGACTGTCTTTTTGCCAAAGAGCGCCTCCCCGATTATTATTGAAGCCAACCCGGCAACGATCATTCCGATTCCCATTCCCACATCAGAGAAGCCTTGGTCCTGGGCAACAAGCGCACCGGAAAGGGCGACAAAGGCGTTTGAGATCCCAAGTCCCATAACCGTCATGTGGTCGGTGTTTACCCCGAGCGTACGGATCATTTGCTCATTATCCCCGGTAGCCCTCATCGCAAAACCGATCTGAGTATGTAAGAACATATCCGTAAGAAATTTTATGGCGA
>DAOWEJ010000080.1 GCA_030638575.1 Deltaproteobacteria bacterium
AATATGGTTATATCCACATTAACAAATAAAGTATAACTAATTGTATCCCCCAAAGTCAATATTATGTTATATCTCTAAACAGAGTTCGTATGGCTTTTGCCAGACTTTCAACTCTTTCCGGCTACGCTTATCAGCTACGCCGTGACAAGTGTAATTCTTTAGCATTTTTATCCGCATGTTCTATGGCGGATCACTCGAACCCTTGAATCCTTGACTCCTTGTACCCTCTTGGATAACGCCTGTTCAATTTGAGATAACCCATTTATTCTGCCTCAATTAACTACAACTAATAGGGAGATGATCCATTATTATATTGTTATTTGTGTGATAAAATACTACAAATAAAGTCAATAAATATCGTCCGTTGTCTTTTTTATCGCTGCTGCCAATCTTGATGAACTCGCAAAAAGTCTTTGAATAAGCGCCGGATGGCATCGTTCCAAGGCTCATATACCCCCGCTAAAAATCAGCGGGATAAAAAGGCGCAGTGGTTTTTCAGGGAAGAGGCAATGCATGCAGAATGCCGAGTGCCTGAAAAACCGCTACAACGCAGTAGATGGGACTTTTTACGACGCCATCTTTTTATAGGAGGAAAAATTTGATCATCGCAGGTCTCACCGGAGGAATCGCAACAGGCAAATCAACTGTATCTTTAATACTTAAAGAAGCAGGGGCAATAATAATAGACGCAGACAAAATTGCACGCGATGCGGTAAAAAATGGACTTCCTGCCTGGCACGAAATTGTAAAGCACTTTGGCAGAAAAGTACTCCAGCCCGATGGTGAAATAAACAGGAATTACCTTGGCGATATTATTTTCAACGATCCTCACCAAAAACAACAATTAAACAGTATTGTTCACCCCCATGTATTCAAAGAAACGGCCAATCAGTTGAGGCAGACAGAAAAGAAGATGCCGGACTCTGTTGTTATACTCGATGTTCCTCTTCTCATCGAATCAGAAATGGACAAAAGTGTTTCTGAGATTATCGTAGTCTATGCCCCTGAGCACGTCCAGCTCAAAAGGCTCATGGAAAGAGATAATATGTCCAGATCTGATGCAATATCCCGAATCCGATCACAGATGTCCGTAGAAAAAAAGAAATCGCTGGCTGATATTGTTATTGATAACAGCGGCACTATAAGGGAAACTAAAAAAAGAACCCTGGAAGTTTACAGGTATTTGAGGCAAAAGTAGGGTATGATTTTATCTTTTTCAAAAAATTTAATTATTTCGGATCATCTCCAAAAGAGTTTGTTGCCGCATAACACCAAGGAGTCTTGGGATCGAATGAAATCCTTAGGCTAAGGGTTCAAGGAGGCCGCCAAGGGTTCAAGTGTAAAGGTAGAGGTCGCAATAGACCCTTAGAGTTAAAACGTACATGCAGTCCTATGTGGAACCAAAGTTTGATTTTAAGTTTCATTATTGAAAGAATAGAGGATAGGATTCATGAGCTTGAAAAACGGTTTAAGATCATTAGAAAATAAACCCTTGGCCCCTTGAATCCTCGAATCCTTGACCCCTTTCTCCCAACTAATTGGGAGAAAAACCATTATTTCAAAGAAATTAAAAATATGAACGAAAATATATCCATCATAGCAAAAAAAATCTCGGAAACAAGCAACAATGTTATTTTCACCGGTGCCGGAATATCTACAGAAAGCGGAATTCCCGATTACCGTAGCAAGGGGGGAATCTGGGATAAATTTCGCCCGGTGTACTTTAATGAATTCATGTCATCAAGAGATGCCCGGGAAGAATACTGGCGTCGCTGGTCAGAACTTTATCAGGATCTCATTTTGGCAAAACCAAACCCTGCCCATATGGCAATTATTAAGCTCCACGAAATGGGACTCCTTAAATCTGTTATCACTCAGAATATTGACGGCCTGCACCAGGAGTCGGGTCTGCCGGATGAGAAAGTTATCGAACTTCACGGCAGCACCTGCCGTATACGGTGTATGAGCTGTAATAAAATTTCGTCAATTCATGATGTGAAAAAGCGTCTCGATTCCGGAGACCTTGCCCCGGAATGTGAATGTGGCGGCTATCTTAAACCTGATACAATATCTTTCGGTCAGGCAATGCCTGTAGAAAAAGTTGAAAGAGCTATAAAGATGTCTAAAGATTGCAACTTCTTCATGGTTGTGGGCTCAACCCTTATCGTTCAGCCTGCCTCCCATATGCCTGTTTATGCAAAAAACAGCAAAGCCTTTCTGGCTATTATTAACCTATCCGAAACTCCCTGTGATGGCATTTGTGATGTACGAGTCCATGGAAAAGCAGGAGAAGTGATGACAAAAATAATTAATGAAATAGACCAAAATGGTCGATAATATAAGTATTCCTGTATTTTAAAAACCCGTGTTAATCCGTGCAAGTCTGTGTCCTGTTTTTTCATAGACTGCAAAAGAACCTTAGACTCTGCTAAAAATCCCTCTTGACTTGGAAACTGCGTTGTTTTATAGGCATAAAAGGCTTCCGCAGCATGGATTTCTCATCCCGAAGCAGCTCCTATTCATATACATTTTAATACGTTATCAGTAAGGCGAGGCCTTTGGAAAATGCCCAATTTTGTTCAAGTTCAAGGAAGGCGAAAATTTTAACCGGAGGAACCCCGCCATGGCGAGGTTTCGAGGATAGCGCTGAAGCTTCACTAAAGTGCCAAAATTTGAGCCTGGCACAGAAATTGAGCAGATAAGCGCAGACTTCGAAAGGGGGTATTTTGCAAAGGTCTCAAGGCCTTTTAGGAAGGATATCCGTTGTATAGAAATCGAGAACTTAGAAATTTTGCGCGCTTTAACCACCAGGCCCCTGTTATCCTCGAAAATTATCCTTCAGGACAGTATTACGGTGCCAGGATGCACAACTACAGTAAAAGCGGCATGTACTTTGAGTCCTACTTTGCACCCACACCAGGCACAGATATTATAATTGGGATTGAAAATTCACCATATAAATCCGGTCCTGATGTTTGTCGTGCCAGGGTAAAATGGTGCAAAGAGTTGCCTGTTGGGGGTATTTTTGGAGTTGGAGTTAACTATTACAAACGGATAAACAATTAGTACCTTGAGCCAATTTCAAAACGTTCCCTTTCGTCCGATATCTGCGTCACCGATGAGCGGGATTTGTCAACAGGCTTAAATTTTAATTGGAGAAATCAGTCACTGCAGTCACTGAGCGGCCAAAGGCCTTGAGGAGCGTCCCTTCGGGACTTGAAGCTTTTTGGAAATTAGCCTCAAGTGAAACGCTCTTAAAGCGAAGCACTCCTCGAACGTAGTGCTCTTTAATCCCGCCGTGGCGGGATCAGCTTTTCCGACTCGTCCGGGTTATGCTGCCAAAATTGAATGCCGGCTATATGTTATCACCCTATCCAGTTCATCCAAATCCCACTGGAGATCCATCTCTTCAAATAATTTTCTAGCCTTTTCCAGATATATCTCAGCCGCAATGCCGTTTAGATCATTAAATTTGCTCTTTTCTTCGAGCAGACGTCTACCAACCTCCATATAAGTTCTTGCCAAATCCGCTTTTGTTCCCAGTCGCTCTCCTTCTTTTATGCTGCTGTTCCACCATTTAAGGGCCTTTTTTTGTTTGCCGGTAAGCCAGTAATAATACCCCATCAACCTAAAAACTTCTATTTTATCAGGCTTATATTTTTTTGAGTTCTTTATTGCATTTTTTCCGCTTCGAAAGGCCTTTTTTCGATATTCCAATACATGCATTTTATCATTTGAAAGAACGGCTTCATTTAAAAAATAAAGATCAAGTAAAAACTGTCCTATTAAATAGCTGCTGAAATAATATTGAGGCACGCTCTCCTGTTTTAAACCCATCCCCTTTGCCTGCAATAATGATTCCTTTGCTCCACCGATATTTTGAAGATAAATCTGTACTATGGCTTTAATTCCAAGGTTATATAAAATCGACATATCCCTTCCGGTTTGACTTAAAAATGATATGACTGCATTTGCCTCAATCAGAGCATCATGGAGTTTTCTCGATCTCATTAATACTCTTGCTTTCATGCTAAGTAGATATTCTCCTGCAATTTCATTTTCATAAGCATCCCAGATCTGTAACATTCTATTCCTGAATTTTTCGGTTTCTCTAAATTCCCCTTTATAAACTTTTATAAGATCATGAAATAAAATATAAGTTGATACTTGCCAAAATTGTCCGGTACCTAAATTGTCATCGAGTAATTTTTCATCATACTCGTGAACATCACACCAATTACCGGTAAAAAAATTGTATATAAGATCAAATAGATTATAATAAAGAAGTTCTTTACTATTATTTTTCTTAACAAGTTTTTTAGCATATTCTAATGCTTTTCTGCTTAGCTTGAAGGAAATTCCTGTCCAGGAAAAGAGTGCGCTTGCCCCGGTATACATTGAAACCCCGTTTTCTATTTTTGTTACATCGAACTTATTTACCTTTTTAAGCAGCCTTAGAGTTTCAATAAAAAATCTCAATGGGTCCAGAAAAATAAGTGAGATTATCTTTTTTTGTATCAGGTCAAGGAGTTCATTATCCCTTTTTTCAGGAATTTTTTTAACTCTCCTTGAAGGAATATATAAATTTTTAACCAGACTTAAAAAATTACATATAAGATCAAAAGTTAAGACTATTTTATTTTTCGGTAATCCCTCTCCCAGGTGCTCCAACACCCTGTCAAAATAGTATAAAGCATCTGTGTATCGACCCTTATTAAAGAAGGCGAGAGCTATATTTTTTTCAAACATTAACATTTTATCCCGGTCGCCGGCATCTCCGTATTTCTTGATATACAGTTTCAAGCCTTCCTGGTAGTAGTTAATGGCCTCACTTGAAGCAGAAGACTTAAGCGCTTCCTCACCGGCCCTAATTAAATACTCCTCGGCCTTCTCCATGTTTTCTCCATTGCTGTAATGGTAAGCAAGGATTCCGTAAAATTTGTATAGCTTATCATGAAAAACAGATTCAATGGCATCTGCTACCTTTATGTGAAGTTCCTTTCTTTTATTAAGCAAGATTGACCCATAGGTTGCCTCTTGGGTAAGTCCATGTTTAAAAAGATACTCAATCTCTCCTGCTCTTTTTCTTTCTCGGATAAGTTGAACATCTTTAAGGTACTCAAGCTTCTTTTCAATATTCTCGATCGGTTTTGCTACCTCTGATAAAATCTTGTAAAAAAATTCTCTCCCGATTACAGATGCTATCTTCAGCAAATCCTTTGTTCCTTCATCCAGTTTATCAATCCTAGCGGTCAGAACATCGAAAATCGTATCCGGTATGATAACAGAATCGATTTTATTTTTAATTTTAAGATCCTTGTCACCTAGAGCTACAAGGCCTTCATCAATAAAAGACCGGACTACTTCTTCAATAAAAAAAGGATTCCCTTCCGCGCTCTTTATTATTGACTCCCGTAAAGGTTGAGGAACCGTTTTTACTTTTATCAGGTTATCGATAAGAGCCCTGCACTGGTGTTCTTCCATAGGCTTCAAATTGATCTCTAAACTGTATTTGCCGTATCTATCCCTTATTGTATCTATTAGACGATCACTTGTTTCTTTATAATTTGGTCTGAATACATTTATAAAAAGTATGGGATGGTCTGAAGCTAATCTGAAAAGAGATTCAAGGAATTCAATGGTAGTTAAATCCGACCATTGAAGATCCTCGACAATTAACATAACCGGTATGGTTTCGGATGCTCTCGCTATGAGCTCTCGAAGACTTTTCAGAATGAACTTTTCCAGTGCCTCACCCTCGATCCCCTTTACTCTCTGTGCATGTTTGCCTATTAGTTTCATACCCATGAGAGTGGCTATAAACGGAAATAGTTCCTCCACTTCCGGTGGATAAATACTCCGGATAGTCATTTCAAGCTTTTCGATAGTTTCTGATTCCCTGTCGCTTTCCCTGATCCCTGTCCAGTATTTCAGGATATCAATGATGGGATGAAAGCTTAAGTTCTTGCCGATAGCCAGAGCTCTTCCCTCAAGAAGCTTAACATTCTTTATATCATCTTTTTTCTTTAGCTCCGCTATCAGTCGAGATTTTCCTATGCCCGGGTCCCCGATTACATTAACAACGGAACCTTCACCATCAATGACCTTCGTAAGATGAAGTTCTAATCTATTCAACTCGTTTTCCCTGCCGACAAGCTCTGAAAAAATCTTTCGTACCGGGCCTGACCGGGAATAATCGATCTCGTCTTTGAGTTCATATACATTCAAACGCTTACTTGTACCTTTAATATCAAACTTGCCAAGCGGCCTGAATTCGAAATATTTTCTGACTCTCTTGTAAGTATTTTCAGTAACCAGTATGCTTCCCGGCTCCGCCATACTCTCCATCCTTGATGCAAGATTTGTTGAGTCTCCAACGGCTGTATAATCCATCCTCAGATCATCTCCGATAGATCCTACGACTACGAGCCCTGAGTTAAGACCAATCCTCATCTTGAATTCCAGCCCGAATTTTGCTCTTATCTCTTTACTGTATATTTCCATGGCATTTTGTATCCCGAGAGCAGCATAACATGCCCTTTGATCATGCTTTTCATATGCCATCGGAGCGCCGAAAAGAGCCATGATTCCGTCACCCCTGAACTGATTTATGTTCCCTTCGTACTTGTGAATCTCATCCATAAGAATTTTAAAGCAGCCATCCATGATCTGATGGACTTCCTCGGGATCGAGCTTTTCTGCTATTGACATAGAATGGGCGACATCAGCGAAGAGGACGGTAACAAGCTTTCGCTCCCCCTCAAAAGCGCTCTTTGTGGTGAGGATCTTATCAGCCAGGAACTTAGGAGTATAAAATTGTGGTCGGTTATAGTCTGTAAAGAAAGCCGCTTTGACCTTTCTCAGGTCATAGCCGCACTCACTACAAAACTTGGAATTGTCGTGTGTTTTAAACTGGCATTTTGGACATTTCATTTTTGAGAATCTATTTAAAACGTTTCAAGTTTTAGGATTTAATCCCGACTTAGTCGGGACTGATTAATTAGACTTTTTACGAATTCATCATATCTTAAGTTAACTATATCCGATGGCTATTTCCTTAAGACTTGATTTTATATCGAGCAATTTTATTAAGCAGACCCTGGCGTGTAAGACCAAGTAGCCTGGCTGCCCCGGATCGATTCCCGCGTGTATTCTGCAAAGTTTCAAGCACTATTTGTCGTTCAATTCGCTCGGTTATTTCTTTTAATGTTCCTTTGTTTCTGTTTTTCGCAATATTTTTTTCCGATATGGGCCTGATTTTTTCTGACAGATACTTTTCTCCGATTTCACTTTTCCTGCCTGCCATTGTTAAAGCCCGTTCTGCCTCATTTTCCAGCTCGCGCACATTCCCAGGCCAATCATACCGGGAAAGGAGGCGTAGCGCCCTGGGTGTCAATTTGGCAGCAGGCATTTTTAACTTCCTGGCAAACTGTTTGAGAAAATGATCAGCCAGCAAGGGAATATCTTCTTTTTTTTCCCGTAATGGCGGAAGTGTAATCGGAAATACACTGATACGATAAAAAAGATCTTCACGAAAGTTACCTTTCCTCACCTGTTCTTCTATATTTTGATTCGTTGAAGCAATAAACCTCACATCTACCTTTATTTGCTCGCTTCCACCCACCGGCCTGAGTTGTCCCTCCTGAAGCACTCTGAGCAATTTGACCTGCATGGCAGGAGACATATCTCCAACCTCATCAAGAAAGACAGTTCCTCCATTTGCCAGCTCAAAAAGCCCCTTTTTATCTGCAATAGCTCCGGTGAAGGCACCCTTTACATGACCAAAAAGTTCGCTTTCCAGAAGGTTCTCGTTTAGTGCCCCGCAGTTTTCAGCCACAAAAGGCTTGTCCTTTAAAGGACTGTTATAATGGATCACCCTGGCTATGAGCTCTTTTCCTGTACCTGTCTCTCCCTGAATAAGCACAGATGTAGTTGTTTCCATAACTTTGTCGAGAAGAGTAAAGACCTTGCGCATCGCCGGACTGGAGCCGATGATCCCCTGGAGGTTGAAACGTTCCTGGGCATCTGACTTGAGCATACGATTTTCCCGTTCAAGAAAGCCTGCATAGTGCTTGAGTTCTCCATAAAGCCGTGCATTTTCAATGGAAATGGCAATCGTTCCTGAAAGGATTTCAAGCAACCTTGCCTCTTTTTGAGTAAATTCTCCTTCCATCTTGTTCAATGCATAAAGGATTCCCAGAAGCCCCTTGCGCACCTGTAATGGGAGGCATATCATGGACCTTGTAACGAAGTTTTCCTGTAAGTCGAGCCCCTTGAAAAATCGATCATCCTTGGATACATCCGGAATAACGGCCGGCCTGTTTTCCCTTAGCACCCACCCTGCAACTCCCAGGTGGTCCGGAAACCGCATTCTGTTCATCATCATAGAATTCCCGTTTTTTTCCTCTTCAACGGTTCGGATAAAATAGAACTCTTTTTTTTCATCATCATGGAGAGCAATGGATGCGCCTTCGATATGAAAAACTGTCTTGATCTTGTCCAGGATACACCGAAGCATCTCATCCAGATCCCGAATTGTATGAATCGATGTTGCTACATCATAGAACAAGGTAAGCTCTTCTTTTGTAAACGGGGTATCTAAATTTATCTTTTCCATATGACTTCTCCAGACAAAATGGCAAAATACAGATAAAAAACAAGTATTAAGGTAAAGGAGATACTGTCAACTAAATTTACATAAAAATCTTAACTTTTGAATATTAACTTAACAATTATATGAATCGATGTTGTCACATCATAAAACAAGTTCAGCTCTTCTTTTGTAAACGAGTGTCTTTATTTATCTTTTCCATATTACTTCTCCAGGAAAAATGTAGGTAAAAAACAAGTATAAGGAAAAGGAGATACTGTCAACTAAATTTACATAAAAATCTTAATTTTTGTATATTAACTTGACAGTTGAACCATTATTTTTATTCTCACGACATTTCTTGAAAACCTTTTAAAATATTTTTATTATTTATATATCAATAAGTTATTACCATACGGACCAAACAGTTCATCCTCTTTATCTTTCTTGGCATAATATTTGCTAAAAGTTGCTCTGCAGGAGGATAAAAAAGGTGTGGCGAACAAAAAATGATAAATAAGGTGGGAGGCATAAATTCAATCATTTTTTGTTCGCCCTTAAAGGGGAAAAGTTCATATATGAAAACAACCATTGAGAAGATGGAGGGTTCAAAATTGATAGCATATGAAACAGTACGTAGTCCTTTTTTGTGTTTGTTTATTTCTTCAACTAGTTCCTCAAGGAAGAGTTCAACAAAAGTTAATCATTCTAAAAAAATTACCGAGGAAGACAACTCCTCTAAACTGCTACAAGCGAATTTGTTGATGAAAGCACGAACCATGACTCAAATCAAAGACTAATAGAGTGAGCTAATTTCAAAACGCCCCCTTTCGAAGTCTGCGCTTATCTGCCCAATCTCTGCGTCAGGCTCAAATTTTAATCCTCGAAATACTCAATGTATTCCTCCGGTTAAAATTTTCGCCTTTCTTGACCTTGGACAGATAAGCGCAGACTTCGAAATTGAACATTTTGAAACTGGCTCGAGCAACTGATGATTTGTAAATTGCCGATTAACCGCAAGGAAGTGATAACATATGCTCACCATTCCTGGCTACCAGATCAATAAAAAAATATACGAAAGTGACAATACTTTTGTCTTTCGAGCACTCCGAAACCAGGACAATCAACCTATTATATTTAAAGCCCTTAAAGAAGATTACCCGTCCACGGAAGATATTCTAAGGTACAAACAGGAATACGAAATCACCCGCTCCCTTGAGCCTCTACCAGGTGTTATAGGCACCTACGGCCTGGAAAAACATCGTAATACACCGGTCATGGTCATAGAGGATTTTGGTGCTAAATCCTTAAGTATTCTGATGAACTCAGAAAGGTTTTCACTTAAAGAATTTCTGACAATCGCCATACGGCTGGCCGATATTCTGGGAGAGATTCATACAGCAAATGTAATCCACAAGGATATCAATCCATCCAATATTGTTCTTAACCGCGCAAGTGGGCAACTTAAAATAATCGATTTTGGTATTTCCGCAGTCTTGCCCAATGAAAATCCCGGTTTGAAAAATCCGGAAGTTATAGAAGGAACCCTGGCCTACATTGCACCGGAGCAGACCGGCAGGATGAACCGGTCAATGGATTACCGCACAGATTATTACTCTCTGGGCGCCACTTTTTACGAACTGCTCCTTAACAGGCCACCCTTTAACGGTACAGACCCGATGGGACTTGTCCATTGCCATATGGCCAGACAACCTGAGCCTCCCCATGAAATTGATAATGAAATACCAAAGGTTGTTTCAGATATTGTGATGAAGCTGCTTTCAAAAAATGCCGGGGAAAGATACCAGAGTGCACGGAGCATTAAAGTAGATCTTGAAAAATGCTTAGAGAATTTACACTCAGATATGACTGTTTCAGCCTTTCCTATTAGTCATAACGATATATCCAGCAAGTTTCAGATCCCGAAGAAGCTGTATGGAAGAGAGCACGAGATTGAAACCCTGTGGACGGCCTTTAAGCGTGTGAGCGGCGGCAAAAGTGAATTGTTGCTGGTATCGGGGTATTCAGGTATCGGCAAAACTACTCTGGTGCAGGAAATGTATAAGCCGATTATACAGCAGCAAGGCTACTTTATATCCGGCGATTACGACCAGTTACAGCGAAATATACCCTATAGAGGATTGATTCATGCCTTTCAGGAGTTGATCCGGCAGCTATTAACCGAAAGTGAAAAACAAATCACTGTGTGGAAAGAAAGGCTTTTGAAAGCCCTGGGCCCGAATGGACAGGTGATAATTGATGTGATTCCTGAAGTTGAGTTGATTATAGGTCCACAACCGCAGGTGGCGAACCTGCCTCCTGCTGAAACACAAAACCGCTTTAACCTGGTGTTTCAAAACTTCATACAGGTGTTTACACAACCTGAGTTTCCGGTAGTTATATTTCTGGACGATTTGCAGTGGGCAGATGCGGATTCATTAAGGCTGATCAAGCTTATTGTGACGGCTTCCGATAGCCGGAGCCTTTTATTTATCGGGGCGTATCGAGACAACGAAGTAAATGCAGCACACCCGTTGACTCATACTTTAGATGAGATCAAAAAGACAGAAGCAGTCATTACTTTCATATCCCTTACGCCTTTAAACCTGTCGCACGTCAATCAGTTCATTTCAGACACCCTTCACTGCTCACCTGAGACAACACTTCCTCTGGCAAAACTCGTTCGGGCCAAAACTGATGGCAATCCTTTCTTTATGGGTGAATTTTTAAAATCACTTTATAAAGAAAAACTTCTTAAATTTGACTGTGACCATCTTAGATGGAGGTGGTCTGTTAAGGAAATCCGGGTCCGAAATATCACTAATAATGTAGTCGAATTTATTGTAAATAATATTCAAAACCTGACGGCCGACCTGCAACAGGTGCTCAAGCTGGCATCATGTATAGGAAATCAGTTTGATCTTAAGACACTGGCCATAATTTATGATAAGCCACAAAAAGAAACAGAGATATTACTGCAGGAAGCACTCTCAGAGGGTCTGATATTACCTCTTGGTGAGGAATACAAATCGATTGAACTCGATGTGCATGAGATAGTCCCGCAATCACCGGCTTTATACCGCTTTTCCCATGACAGGATACAACAGGGAGTCTATTCTCTTATCCCTGAAACCCAAAGGGAGTTCATTCACTTAAAAGTAGGGCGGCTGCTCCTTCAAGAGAATCCTCCCGGCATGCAGGAGCATAAAATCTTTGACATAGTAAGCCAGCTCAACTACGGCATAGAACTTATCAGCCAGGATTCAGAAAGATATGAGCTGGCCCGGCTTAATCTGATTGCCGGTAAAAAAGCCAAGGCCGCTGCAGCGTATGAACATGCATTCGGGTATCTGGAAATCGGCATTGAACTAATTGCGCCAAAGTATCCCCCTTTCTCTGTCCGAGAAAATCAAGAGGTGTCCAGCTGGAGGAGTCATTATGATCTTACGTTGGCGTTGCATGTTGAAGCTGCCGAGGCTGCTTACCTTTGTACCAAGTTTAAAAAAATGGAGCGGTTGGTTCATGTAATACTTGGTCAAGCTCATTCGCTGCTGGATAAGGTAAAGGCCTATGAAATTAAAATCCAGGCCTGTATAGCGCAAAATAAATCCCTGGAAGGGGTGAAGACAGGGCTAACCGCCCTTAAGCTTCTGGAAGTAAGTTTCCCTAAAAAGCCAAACAAATTGAACATTTTATTTGCTTTGCTCAGGACAAAGTCCCTCCTGGCAGGGAAGAAAATTGAAGATCTAATAGACCTGCCTGAAATGAATGACCCGATTAAACTTGCGATAATCCGGGTATTAATGAATTTGGGCACAGCCGCCTATTTCTCAGCCCCTGAGCTGTTCCCACTGATTGTTTTCAAAGGAGTCGAATTGTCGATCAGGCATGGAAATTCTCCCGAATCGACTATTGCTTATTCATCCTACGGAATAATCCTGTGTGCTGTTTTGGGAAATGTCGAGGCCGGTAATAAGTTTGGTCAACTTGGTTTACGCTTATTGTCACGGTTCGATGTCAGGAAACTTAAAGCCCGTGCATTTGAGATGGTTAACAGCTTTGTAAAACACTGGGAAGAACACTTAAAGAAAGGATTGGAAATCTCTTTAGAGGCCTTTCAATGCGGTCTCGAGACCGGAGATTTTGAATGGGCTGCATATGCTGCTCAAAATTATTGTTCCAACTCATTTATTGTCGGCAAAGAACTTAAAGGGCTTGAACAGGAGTTTGAAAAATATAATGGAGCCATAAGCCTGATCAAGCAAGAGATACCTCTTCACCAAAATAAAATGAGCCACCAGGCAGTGTTGAATTTGACAGGACAGTCTGAAGATCCATGCCGATTAATCGGGAAACAGTATGATGAGCAGGAGATGCTCCCGCATCATTTGCAAGCAAATGACGGCAACAGCATTTTTGTCTTATACCTCAACAAAGCCTTACTCTGCTATCTGTTTCAGAGACTTCATCAAGCCGTTGAAAATATCACTGCAGCGGAAAAGTACCTTGAAAATGTGGCAGGTAAAGCTGTGTTTCCTCTGTTCCATTTTTACGATTCTCTTTCACTGCTGGCAGTGTTTCCTGAGGCCCAAAAGCCGGAACAAAAATGCATTCTGAAAAAAGTTGCTGTGAATCAAAAGAAGATGAAAAAATGGGCTCATCATGCCCCCATGAATTATTTGCACAAGTTTTACCTTGTGGAGGCGGAGCGCTGCCGCATTCTATGCCAGGAGGACAAGGCAATGAATTTCTATGATCAAGCAATAAATCTTTCCAAAAAACATGAATACATAAACGAAGAAGCCCTTGCAAACGAACTGGCTGCAAGGTTTTATATGGGTAGAGAAAAAGTCGATATTACAAAGGGTTATTTACAGGATGCCCGTTATTGCTACCTCAGATGGGGTGCTATGGCCAAAGTTAAGGATCTCGATGCCAGTTATCCCGAGTTCTTTGACATAACACAGCCTGAAGAAAAAACCGATGTAAAAACGCCTAATTCAGCCACTGATACGACTGTAAATGGTTCTGGAGAAGATCTGGATTTAATATCGGTGATGAAAATCTCGCAGGTCATTTCAGAAGAAATAGTTCTGGGCAAATTGCTTGATAAGCTGATAAAAATCGTGATCGAAAATACCGGAGCACAGAAAGGTTTTCTGATTTTAAAATCCAACGAAAAGCTGTTTATAGAAGCGGAAGGTACTGCTGGTCGTGAAAACGTCATCGTGCTTAATTCAGCCCCCGTGGATAAAGCGGAAAATCTTTCGGCCGCGATCATTAATTATGTTGCCAGGACACATAAATGCGTGGTTCTGAATGATGCAGTCTTTGATGGCCTTTTCACGAGAGACCCCTATATCCTGGCCCATCTCCCCAAATCTATTCTTTGTGGACCACTTCTTCATAAATCCAAACTCATCGGAATTCTATACCTTGAAAATAATTTTGTTACCGGCGCATTTACAAACCGGCGTTTGAAATCAGTTAAACTCTTAAGTTCCCAAATCGCTGTTTCACTGGAAAACGCAAGGTTATATGAAAACATGAAAAACAAGACCGAAGAAATAAAGAGCGCCAATTTGAAACTAAGCCGTGAAATAGAGCAGAGAAAAAAAGCCGAGACTGAACTAACCAGATACCGCGATGACCTTGAAGAACTGGTTACGCAACGAACTGCCCAATTGCAGGAAAGCAGGCATGCTCTGGCCAATTTAAAGCGAGGCATGAAAAAGCGCAGGCATTTCCATAGCATGGTTGGCAAGAGCGATAGAATGCAGGAGATTTATACGCTCATTGAATACCTGACAAACGTATCTGCCACTGTTCTTATAACCGGTGAAAGCGGAACCGGTAAAGAACTCGTAGCCAAAGCCATTCACTGCGATGGGAATCGTCGGGACAAACCCTTTATCGAGGTAAACTGCTCAGCCCTTTCTGAAAGCGTTCTTGAAAGTGAACTATTTGGACACGTAAAGGGTGCTTTTACAGGTGCCGACAGGGATAAAATCGGCAGGTTTCAAAAGGCCGGAGACGGAACCATTTTTCTCGATGAAATAGGTGATATCTCACCTTATTTCCAAAAACGCCTTCTGAGAGTGCTCCAGGAAAGGGAATTTGAGCAGGTTGGAGACACAACTCCTAGAAAAATGGAAGCCCGGATTGTGGCTGCAACAAACCAGGATCTTTTTGAAAAGGTAAAGCGCGGTGAATTTCGGGAAGATCTCTACTACCGCTTGAGGGTTGTGGAACTTAACCTTCCGCCGCTACGTGATCGAAAGGAAGACATCCCCCTTTTGGTTGATCACTTCCTTTCCTGTTTCAGTGATGAGCTGGACAAGGAGATTACGGACGTATCAAAAGAAGTTCTTAAGCTGTTTATGGAGTACCACTGGCCTGGCAATATAAGGGAACTTAGAAACACCTTGGAACATATCTGTATTCTATGCAATAATTCCGTTATCACTTATAACGATCTTCCTGTTGATTTTGAAGTTTCTAACGGGTATGCCGCATCATCAGAAATTAATAAAAATAATTCAAGTGGTGTTATTTTACAGGCACTGGAGAAGGCCAGATGGAACAAAACGCGTGCAGCTCAACTACTTGGCATTAGCAGGCGAACTCTATATCGCAGGATTGAAAATCAAAATATCATGGCAAATTAACCACCTGTTTGGGAGAATTTTATACCTGAATTTTGCACGAGTTGGAGGCCTTCATATGCAAGGCACCTAAGGGGGAAGCAATCCCGCTTCTAGCGGGATTGCGAGCCTTTAGTAACCCGCCAGAGGCGGACAAGCACGGCAGATGGAAGCATCCAGCTCGCCCAAAGGGCGAAAATTGATAAGATAAAATCGATCATTATACTTTTTACCATTTAGGTATTATTTTTTTGATAACATATTTTGCTAAATCCGTTGGTTATCATTATAAGAACAGTTTCTCATCAATTTTCATACAAAATTCAGGTTATATACTCTTGGCACTAATCTTGCCTTATAAAGCTTAAAGCTACATTTTTTTATCCTGGGGCGCATAGCAAGGTAACTGCTATGGGTTAAGTCTTTAAATAAGTTTCTTAATAATCTTATGACTTGCCGCTGGTTATGGTATCTTCCCGAAACGCACCTCCTTGAAATGCCGGGTAAGAATCCATTCCTTTATACTCTACATAAAGGACAAACCAGCCGCCCCAAAAAAATCTTAAACAGCCTCACCTCCTAATATCCGCCAATATCGTTCAGTCTTTTTCTCTTTAAAGGACCAATGTTTTTATTTGTGTCATGGCGCAATGTGTGCTGTCACATTGTGGGTCACGGCACAACTGTTTTACTGCTTCCCCGTCAGCCGCTTTATAAATATTTTCTATTATTTCATTTAGATAGCCCGAATAGTTCTTTTTAACAAATTGCTGGCACAAAGCTTGCTCTTAAAGATTATTAACCCTACAACGCAACTTACCAGCTTTATTTAGCAACAGCTTCTTTTTGTGTCATGCGATATTGTTGCGGGTTACGGGTTGCGCGTTTCGTGTTATTAGTCGGAACATTTGTCTGGATTTAAAGCCCGCAACTCGTAACCCGGAACACTTACGTGATAGGCAAACAAACAAGTTAAAAAAAACGCATTATGGTTACTGATAACTGTCGTTGTAGGGTTAAATAATGACAATTTATCTTCACCATTCAATAATCTGTCCACAGAAAGGAGGTAAAAATGCCTAAGTTAAAAGTTTTAGCACTTATAATAGTTTTGTTTTTCATCGGTTCTTTAACTGCTGCTTTGGGAGAAGACTCAATAAAGATTAATCATGTTAAACGGTTTAAAGGCGGAGGCGAACTGCAAAAATTAGTAAAAGTTAATCTGCAGTCGGATAGACGAACCAGGGTTCAAATTATGGTAACAAAAGGAGATAAGGTTTTAGAAAATCACAAGCTGGTGGTCAGATCCAGTGGTGTATGTGAGGGTAAATTCAAGGGAGCACAATGCTGGGAGTGTATCCTGCCTGAAGGCACATCGGGAAAAGATTTAGAAATATTTGTTTCAGTTCACCCGCTGGCTGGAAACGGAGGACAAATTGTTTATACTTCAAAACACACGTCAGCAAAAGATTCGCTTGGATCTTGTCTCAGTGCCCTGTAATCGACTTTAATTTTCATATCACCAACCGTCTTACAGGTGGAGGAAATACAATGAAAGATTCAATACCCAATATAGGAAACAGACTGGCCCTGGAGGGGAGCGGTCAAATCAACACGCTTCCCATTATTACGGTTGTAGAACCCGAAAACCAGACAGAGTGGAGGTTTAAACGTACTCTGGATAAGCTGGTGGACCATTTAAGTTCACTTGCATACAAATTATTGCCGGAACATTTAGCTTCAGCTCCACCTCCCGATCGGCAGATCTATTACTGATGATGATCTCGTAAAAAGTCAAAAAATGTGTTTTATTCCGGCGAACCCCGGATCGTTGTCCGGGGCAGGCGCCGGAGTGACGACTTTTTACGAAAGCATCACTGATTCGGAATCTGTCCCTTCTGATTTAAAAATTGGCTGGGATATGATTGATCATAAAAGATGGAATGAGCTCGATTTCAGAAGAAAAGATGTAGTAGCTGAAATGCTGCCTTAAAATAAAAATAGATCCCATCTTTGAATAACTAGTGCTTGACCGAAAACCCCGATTTTTCGGTCAAAAATTTAGAAGAAAGTTCTGCTATAATTTCCACTCTATCTTTGCCTGCACACTCAAATACATCATCAAAATTTAATATCAGCCCATATCTTGTTGTTAAAACAGGAATCCTGTTTTCCATCTAATCATACCTGCCTGAACTGGCATGCTTGTCGCTGCTAACCAAATAGCTATTTTCACCCAGGGTAAAGGCATTATGAAAAATAAAATCAGAACAAATCAGTTTAAAGGAGAGGCTTAAAGGTTTTTTCTGAAAGACGATATCTTTTTCAGTTAGCAGTATATATCGCCGTGACACGATATTTATGATTTGATGCACAGATTATCTTATCTTTTAAAATGTTTACGCAAAATCATGAAATATCGGGTCACCCTGTACAGTATAGGTTGATATAGACTGGAGAAAAAATTTTTAAGCCCCGGACCAGTTCCAAAAGTAACATTATTTTAAAAATGCGTTTCCCCTGTACTTTCACCTTTTGGGGATATACTTTTCCAACAGAAAATGGTATAAAGAAAAGACAACAGGAGAAAACAGTCGGATCCAGTTTATATGGAGGTATAATGCTGTTGCGTTCAAATACTACTTTAAAATGCTTTGGAATCACAGTTTTGGCAGCCTGCCTGCTGACAGCGTTGCCGACTTCTTTGCATGCAGAGGATAACCGTGTAAAAAAGGTTCTTGTCCTAAATTCATATCACCCTGGATTTGCATGGTCGGATGGGATTATGGAGGGGGTAAAATCCGAATTTAAAGAATCCGGGCAAAATATTAAGATAGATATAGAATATATGGACACTAAGAAAATAAGTGACTTAAAGCACTATAACAATCTTTATAGATTGTATAAATATAAAATCATTAAAAGAGACTACGACCTTATTTTAACATCCGACGATAACGCGTTTAGTTTTGTACTCAAGTATCATGACAAGTTGGTTCCAAGTAGGCCTGTGGTGTTTTGCGGTCTTAATGCCCTTGATAAATCTTTAGAAACCGAACTTTCAAGGCATGGAGGGATCACAGGTTCTGTAGAAATGTACGACATAATGGGAAATATTGATTTAATACTTGAGATACACCCTGATGTTAGACAAATTGTGGTGATTTCCGATAATACCGTAAGCTCCCAGACATGCAAAAGAAAAGTTCAAGAAGCAGCACTACAAGTGCCTGATTCTATAAAATTTAATTATCTCAAAGAAGATGCTTATATGGAAGATATTCTGGCAAAAGTAAGGGTATTGCCGCTAAATAGCGTAGTCCTTTTGATGTCGTTTTTCAAGGACCAGGAAGGTAAGTATTACACTCCCCAGGCAGGGGGTAAAATAATTTCAGAAAATTCTCCTGTTCCGATTTACAGTGCGTGGGATTTTTATCTGGGTCACGGAATTACCGGAGGCTTGATTACAAACTCAAACGCTCAAGGCAAAATGGGGGCGAAAATCGCATTACGCATTTTAAACGGTGAAAAAATCTCTAATATACCACCAACAAAAAAACCCGCAAATAACTATATGTTCGATTACAATGAGCTGAAGCGTTTTGGCATCAAATCTTCCAACTTGCCTGAAAACAGCATTGTGATAAACAAACCTTATTCTTTTTATTCCGAACATAAAATTTTGATCTGGTGGGTTGTTGCGAGTATAACCTTCCTTGCTCTTATAATATTTGCCCTTGTAACCAATATTAATACACGCCGGCGAGCCGAGGCGGCGCTGCGACACAGCGAAGATAGGATGAAGGCAATTCTCAAAGCTTCCCCTGTGGGGATTGGTCTGGTCATTAACCGCAAGCTGGATTGGGCCAATGAGACTATGTGCCGCCTGTTCGGATATAAACAAGGTTCCCAGTTTGGACAAAGCGTCAGGGTTTTCTATCCGGATGATAAGGAGTACAATCGTGTTGGCCGTAAACTTTATACCGACATTGCAAAATCAGGATTCGGCCAGGTAGAGACACGATTCGTTCGAAAGGACGGCACAACTTTTGATTGCAGGATCCATGCCTGCTCCCTGGACTCGGCAGACCCTGTTAAAGGACAAATTATAGCTGTAACCGACATCTCCGATACCAAACTTTTTGAAGCCCAACTCCTTCAGGCCGGTAAAATGGAGGCTGTGGGCACTTTGGCAGGAGGAACTGCCCATGACTTCAACAATCTGCTTCAAGCTATCATAGGATATGCCCAGATACTCCTCATGGACAAAACAGAGAAAAATCCCGATTTTGACCGATTGAAGCAAATTGAAAAGGCAGCCCGGAGGGGCAGTGAACTGACCCAGCAGCTCTTGATCTTCAGCCGAAATGTAGAGACTAAACTAAGCCCCTTAAACCTCAATTATGAGATAAAACAGGCGTATAAGATTCTCAAAAGGACCATCCCAAAAATGATTGATATAAAACTACGCCTGGGAGATAACCTTAAAATCATAAATGCAGATTCGATTCAAGTGGAGCAGGTGCTTATGAACCTTGGCGTCAATTCCAGGGATGCCATGCCTGATGGCGGTGAGCTGATTTTTGAAACGAAGAATATGTATTTAGATGAAGAATATTGTAAAACCCGGCTGGGTGTGACGCCTGGTGAATACGTATTAATGAGCGTTTCAGATACAGGTTGTGGTATAGATAATGAGATAATAGAACATATATTTGAACCCTTTTTCTCAACAAAAGAGACAGGAAAGGGAACCGGTCTTGGGCTTGCTATGGTCTATGGTATTGTGGAAAATCATGGCGGACATATCGAATGCTACAGCGAACAGGCTAAGGGCACCGTCTTTAAGATCTATTTTCCGGTGTTAATGACCGAAAGCAAAATCCAAGTGTCCGAGAAAAAGGAGGAAGAAATACAAGGTGGAAGTGAAACAATCCTTTTGGTAGATGATGAAGAACCCATATTAGACATAGCAGAGAGTACACTCAAACGTTTTGGATATACGACAATCACGGCAGAAAACGGAGAAAAGGCCATAGAGATTATTAACAAAATAAATACTAAAAACAAAGAAAAAGAAACTGGAAAAAAGATCGATCTGGTCATACTCGACGTGAGTATGCCGGGAATGGGAGGACATCAATGTCTTAAGGAACTTTTAAAGATTGATCCTAATATAAAGGTTATTATTGCCAGCGGCTATTCGGCAACCGGAAAGGTAGAGGAAACCATTAAATCGGGTGCATCCGGGTTTATCGGAAAGCCGTATCGTTTAACGGATATGTTAAAGAAAGTCAGGGATGTTATAGATCGTGGATAAATTTTGCAATTAGTTTGTTTTTCGTTGTTTCTTTTGAAAATTTGATTTTATCCTAACGCTCAACAGGTTGTAAAGTTGAATTTGTTGTTGATTCGACGCACTTTTATGATTAATATATTCTAAGACCTCTTTCGGATTCCTGTTTATTCGAAGTAGCATCGCATAAAAACTTTTTAGCCTTCCTACTATAATTCATCCGCAAGTGGTGGAAAAATTCTCTTTTCTTTCAATTAAAACCCAAATACTTGAGAAATATGTAAAAATGTCGATATAAAAATACAGATATTATAAAATTGTTGAACTCGTAAAAAGTATAACCGATGGCTAAGTAAAAAGTTCCATATACAAGGCGCAGTGGTTTTTCAGGGACGAGGCAATACATGTAGTATGCCGAGTGTCTGAAAAACCGCTGCAACGCAGTAGATGGGACTTTTTACGACGCCATCAAAATTGTTTTTTGAACAAACAACCATCTGCCACTTAAAATGGGAGGAAAAATGGCTAAAACAAGCAATAATACTCTCCAATATCATCTGACTTCTGTAAAGGAGGGTAAACGAAGTTTTGAAAACGCCTTTCAGAGTGTCTCAAGAATGATTCTGGAAAGTGAAATTGAAAAGGTAGTAGTAAACGGTAAAACAACTTACGATTTCAGTATATTCCGTACCGGAAAAAAGCATATTATCGGCATGTATGATGAAATCAACAGTTTTGTATCCTATATTAAGGATGCAGCCGAAGGTGGGTCATCCAGGGAGATGGCTTTCGTACTGGTCGGTGAACCGGGAAATGGAAAAACATTTTTAGTGGAGTTTCTTTGTGCCAAATATCGAAGCTTTCTGTCTGAAGAGAAGAACCGCAGATATACCTTCAAGTTTCTAAATATGGACAAGCTCGGTAGTTATGGAAGAATTACTACTATTGAATCCCAGACATACGAAGATCCCATGATTCTGGCCATGAACCTTTTTGAAGACCCGGATAATAATAAAACCTTTCTTGCTGAGCAGGCCGGATTTTCGGATAATGAAGTTGAAAAGCTCCATGATGATTTCCGTCCCCTGGGCGCATGCAGCGGCTATATATGGAATGACATCCGTAATTTCACAGGCGGCAACATTGATGAAATGCTCAAATTCATTGAGATCATTCCGGTTCCTCTTATTGAAAGCCTGGGAACCGTAACCGGAAAATACCCGGCAAAAGACAAAATTACTTCTTCGGCAGTAGATTTACTGGGAGAGGAGTCTATCCAGAGGTTGCTTCATATTACAGATACCAACAACCCATACCGCTTTGACCTGAGACGCGGTGCACTGGCCCGTGTTGCCGGCGGAGGCATCCATTTTTGTGATGAAATATATAAAAACAAGAAAGATCTCATCCAGGTTTACCTGGGAGTTATTCAAAACCGGGTAATCGAAATCGATGGATATAAATGGCCTATAGATAATCTTATTGTTGCTACCAGCAACAACTCGGAATTCCACAGGTTTCTCGCCGAAAAGGAAGAAGCGCCTATTATTGACCGGTGCCGTATCTGTTACGTTTCCCATAACACGAATTACAAGCTGCAGAACGATCTTACATCATATGCCATCGGAAGTGAAACCCGGACCACCCTGACACGGGAATACCTCCACCAGGATCCCAATCTGAACTACGCCGCATCGGTATCCGCAGTTTTATCACGTCTCCCGCGCAGCGAAAAACTTACGCCCATTGAGACAATGAAACTGTCTGCAGGGGAAATAGCTGGTGAGAAAAGCATCAAAACCTTAGCTGAAGTTATCGACACCCTCAACCAGGACCCGGAAATTATAAATCGTTTCGGTCAAAAGGGCCTGGGACAACGAAACCTGGGTAGAGCAATCCAGCTGTTGATTGAAAGCTCTGAGACCAATGAGGGCCAGTGCATGTTCGCTTATGATATTTTTAAAGCCATAGAAAGAATAATCCTCGACTATGTATCAGAAGCAAATGACAGGACCAAGTATTTAGAAGATCTTAAAACTGCCAAGAGCCTTTACCGTGAGCGTATAATGACCGAGATGTTCAATGCATACATGGACGAGCCCTTTGCCATTCGAAAAGATGTAATGAATTATGTAAATATGATCATCGGAATTGACGCTGAAAACCTTGGGCCGGACAAAATGTGGAAGTATAAAGACCCGCAAACCGGAGAATTAAAGGCCTTAAAGATCGACGAGCGATATATCAACAGTATTGAGGAAAGGCTAGAACTCAAGACAAAAGAACAGCGCGAAACATTCAGAACTTCCATTAGAAAAATCTACGGCCAGAAAATTTCTGTAGATCCCGATTACGATTTCATGGATAACCTTGAACTTGTCAAGGCGGTTACCGATGTCCGGCTCAAATCCGATATTGCAGGGGCCGGCAGTCTCATTGGCGCACTGGCAAACCGTACCAATGAGGAAAACCAGAAGCTGTACGACCGCATGGTTGACACCATGTTGACCAAACTAAACTATTGTAAGACATGCGCACAAAAAACGATTGAGTACTTCTGTACTCAGGAGGATGAAACATAGTAAAGCCATATCGATAATTTGTTGTCGATATCAGACAGCATGCTGTTTTTACGTTGAAAGATGATGTTGCGAGTTACGAGTTGTGGGTTATAAAAAAGGATTATTTCCAATCCTCACAACTCGTAACCCGTAACTCGTAACTCGTAACTCGTAACCCGTAACTCGTAACCAATGGATCCGGAACGTATAAAACTATATAACAAGATTAAAGAGGAAGGTCTGACTCCTGAGCGGGACCAAAAGATTCTTTCCGAGTTGTATGATGAAAGTACACATGACCTCCCTGATGCCGCTTCAACAACTGAACCTGCGGGAACAAAAAGATTATCCATTGTACCGTACGGTATCTACGAGTATAATGACCTGTCGGTATTACAGGCCATAACGGCGCTTCAACCATCATATAACACCAGTCTCCGCTCCATTGATGAACTGCTGGAACGTGACAGGCAACGGGAAAAAGACGGGTTTCCAAAAAAGATAAACGTTGGACGTTTGATCAAGCCGGGAAAAGGGGGCAAGGATAAGGTCGTTATTGTCCCTACAACAGTTGAAGAAAAATTTATTCATGACAGCTTGAGACAACCACAGGATGAAGCACAGCCATCCGGTGGAACCGGAGATGGTGAAGAAGGCGAAGTCATTGGTGAACAGCCGATTCGGGAAGAAGGAGCACCAGGGGCAGGGCCTGGAGAAGGAGAGAGCGGCCCTCACGAAATGGAATCTAGCGCTTATGACCTGGGTAAAATTCTCACTGAAAAATTTGAACTACCCAACCTCAAAGATAAGGGTAAAAAGCGATCTCTTACACGTTATACCTATGATCTTACAGATAAAAATCGAAGGTTCGGCCAGTTTCTTGACAAAAAAGCAACATTGCGGAAAATTCTTGAAACAAATATTACCCTTGGCAATGTGCCCGATATTACCGATATTGATCCTACACGCTTTTTGATATCTCCCTACGACAAGGTCTATAGAGTTCTCTCCAGAGAAAAGGATTACGAGTCACAAGCTATGGTTTTTTTTCTAAGAGACTACTCAGGTTCTATGGCCGGAAAATCGACGACACTTGTTGTGGCCCAGCATGTATTGATTTACAGTTGGCTCTTGTACCAGTATGCCATGCAGGTAGAAACCCGTTTTATCCTTCATGATACAGAGGCGAGCGAAGTTAAAGATTTTTACACTTATTACAACTCAAAAGTCGCAGGCGGGACAAAGGTATCTTCCGCATACCGCCTGGTTAACGAAATCGTAGAAAAGGAAAACCTGGCCAGAGATTACAATATTTATATTTTTCACGGTACGGATGGTGACGACTGGGACACAGAAGGCAAGGAAGCCATTCCGGAACTTAAAAAGATGCTTACCTATGCCAACAGGATCGGAATTACCATTGCCGAGCACGCATATGAATCAAAACAATCTACTGAAGTTGAAAGATACCTTAAAAATTCAAATTTACTGTCAGAAAAGAAAAACTTGCTCAGGCTCGATGTCATGCAGGAAGATGCGGACGAATCGCGCCTTATTGAAGGAATCAAGAAGCTGATTGGCGAGTAAAAAACGGTTAAGCCACAAAGTCACGAAGTCACAAAGAATGGATATAAATTATAAACCGTTATCAAAAAGAGAAGAGGCCATCGCCAAAAAAAGTTACGGCATCAAAAGAATTATATTATTGGAATCTTGGTGTCTTAGTGTATTTGTGGCTGAACTATTATAAAAAATGGAATTAATCGATCAACATACAAAAAAAATCATGGAAGGATGCAAGGAGAGAGCCCTCGATGTTGGTCTGCGCTTTCAGAATGAGACCCTGGAATACATTGTAACCAACCGGGACCTGCTGGAGCTGTCGCCGAAGCTTATGATTCCAACCCTCTACGATTTTTGGGTTCACGATGTCCAGGTCCTGCAGGAAAAAGGCAGGTATGAACTATACCCTAGCAATCCCTATGAAACCGTCATTAATACCCGTCCTGCCATATCATTTTATAATGACAACAACCCTGACTGGCTTAATGTAATGATTTTTTACCACGTTCTGGCTCATATCGATTTTTTCCAGAATAACCAGTATTTTCGCCATACACGGGACTACGATTTCACCGGCCAGGCCCTTGCGGATAAACGTCTGATTGCCAGGCTCAGATCGGAAAAGGGAAGATGGGTCGATTATATTATTGAATTTACCCGCAGCATCGATAACCTTGTGGGATACCATAAGCAACTTTCGCTTTTGAATCGCACCCCTGTATCCTCCCTGTCACCGACTTTGGATTTTTATTTCGACGTGTTCCTGCAATCTTTTAAAAAAGTAAAAATTAGTGAATATATTAAAGAAATTGAAAGATACAATGAATGCATAAGGGAGGAAGGTGATCAGGGTGAAAAAACCTTCTTTACAGATGTTGTCAAAAAGTACCCTGAATTTACTGCAATTTATAAAAAAAGCCTGGAGGAAAAGTCGGAGAACAAAATCGATCTGATTCAACATATTATCGAGCATTCCGATTTTTTAAAAAAGGACGGAAATAAGTGGATGAAAGCAGTTATGGAAGTAGTTCGTAAAACATCCCTTTTCTTTCAGCCACAGATCAGAACAAAAATTATGAACGAAGGATGGGCAAGTTACTGGCACGAAAACCTTTTCCTGAAAGATGATCGCATCAAAGGGCATGAGGTCGACTTTGCCAAAGTCAATGCATCCGTTGTATCAATGCCCCGTGTGGGGCTAAATCCTTATGCTCTGGGGATGCGCCTTTTTCATTACATAGAGGAAGTTGCTGATAAAGGAAAATATTCCATCAAATTCAAACAGCTTTTGGATGCTGATAAGCGAAAACAATTCGATGAAAATACCGGGAAAGGAAAAGAATTTATCTTTAAAGTTCGTGAAAACCTGTGTGATTTTCTGTTTGTAAATACGTTTGTTGATCAGGATTTTGTCACCAGTAACAATCTTTTTGTTACAGGCCGGCGGTTGAACCAGGTTAAGAAGGTCTGGGAGTTTTATGTTAAAAGCAGGAAAGCAAAAGAGTATCGCAAAATGCTGCTAAACACTCTGTATCACCCCCCCCATATTGAAATCGATCCGGCAAAGAGCAAAAATAACACACTATATCTCGTACATCACTTTGAGGAAAAACCTCTAGTTAAGGAATTTATTACCAACACCATGATGGGAATCGAATATCTCTGGGGCGGAGCTATCAAGCTTGAAACAAGTGAGATCGTTTCAGCCCCCCCGCAACCTGGCAATGCTTTTACTCCAGGGTTTCCTGTTCCGGCCAAAGAAGAGCGTAAAAAACCGGAAATAAAGTGGCAGCGTGTTTTATACACAATGGAAAAACTAAAGATTTCTAAGAAGAATATTTAAAAACGCCATGGATAACATTAAAAAAGCAATAAAGCATCTCAACCATAGCATGAGCAAATGGGATCAACGCACCCCTATTCCCTTTAATGAATTTCTCGAAATACTTACCGCCAGGCCCCCTGAAGTAATTCGCAATGTTTTCCAGGTATTTCACGATATGGTCAAGTTTTATATCGGGGAAGGCATTGATGAACACCCGGATGATCCGGAATCGATTCATTATGTATCCTATGATTGCAGCAAGCTCTTTGTTGAAGGTGCAGACCATCCCTTTTTTGCAGACAGACCTTTTGCCAACAGGCTGATCAGTCTTGTTGAAGCCCTGAAGCGCGGCGCCCAGCAAAATAAGATCTATATTTTTGAAGGACCTCCCGGCTGCGGCAAGAGTACTTTTTTAAATAATCTTCTTAAAAAATTTGAAGAATTTGCCAACACCCAGGAAGGCTTACGCTTTGAAACCGTTTGGCGGTTTGATCGTAAAATTATGGGCGGTTTTGCGGAAAACGAATCTATCCCTTTTTTAGAAAAACTGTCTCAGCTTTTCGATAACGCCTCACCTGAAAATGGTGCGTTTCTTAAAGAACATGCTACACCCCATTTTAATCAAGATTATGTAGAAGTGCCCTGCCCCAGCCATGATAATCCTATTTTAATGATTCCCAAAGAGCATCGTCGTGAATTTTTTGACGACCTGTTTAAAAATGACGAATTCAAGTGGAAGCTTTCCACTGAAAAAGAATACGAATGGGTATTTAGGGATAATCCCTGCACCATATGCACTGCTTTGTACGAAGCCCTTTTAAACAAATTGAAAAGTCCGGAAAAAGTTTTTGAGATGCTGTATGCCCGTCCTTATAAATTCAACAGGCGACTTGGCGAAGGCATTAGTGTTTTCAACCCGGGTGACAAGCCGATGAGGCAAAACATCCTGAGCAATACCATGCTCCAGCGTAGGGTAAACAGCCTCTTAAAGGACAGCAACCAGGTTAAATATATTTTCTCTCAGTATGCAAAGACCAACAACGGGATTTATGCACTTATGGATATCAAATCCCATAACACAGAACGTTTGATTGAGCTCCATAATATTGTAAGTGAAGGCATCCACAAGGTGGAAGATATTGAAGAAAACGTCAATTCACTACTTATGGCCGTTATGAATCCTGAAGACCAAAAAAACATCCAAAATTTCAAGTCCTTTTCAGACCGTATTGAATATATTAATATTCCTTATGTTATGGATTTAAATACTGAAGTGGAAATTTACCGAAACATTTTCGGAAAGCATATTGATGAGAGTTTTATCCCCAGAGTCCTGCACAATTTTGCCAGGACAATTATTTCGTCCAGGTTAAATACAAGATCGGAAGCCCTACTGGAATGGATCGGCAATCCCGAAAAATACCAGCTCTATTGCGATGAAAACCTCCAACTTCTTAAAATGGAAATTTACACAGGGCATATACCCGCCTGGCTTACAGAAGATGATCGAAAGCAGTTGACTGCAAAACGCAGGCGGAAAATCATTGCCGAATCGGAAAAAGAAGGTGTACATGGCATTTCCGGGCGTGACTCCATAAAAATATTTAATGAGTTTTATTCCATGTACGCAAAAGAAAACAAACTCATTAACATGTCGATTTTATGTAACTTTTTTACAAAAATCCGTCAAGATCTCAGCAAATCGATACCAGCGGGGTTTCTCGATTCACTGATCCGCATGTACGACTACACAATCCTGCAGGAAGTAAAGGAATCTTTATACTATTATAATGAAGAAAAGATATCGAGGGAAATTCAAAATTATCTTTTTGCCATCAATTTCGAACCAGGGTCTGTCGAAACCTGTACTTTTACAGGAGAAAAAATAGATATTACCGAAGAATACCTTGAAAGTATTGAAAGTCGTTTAATTGGGGCAAATGTGGATAAGAATAAGCATCTTGCCTTCAGAAAAGACACCCAGAAAGAGTATGCATCCAAAACATTAACCCAGGAAATCATGGTTGAAGAAAAATCTGTTATTGAAACAAAAATTTACCAGGCCCTGCTTGAAAGATATGTTTACAACCTTAAGGAAAAAGTATTAGATCCGTTTCTTGAGAACGAAAACTTCAGGCGGGCTATCAAGGATTATGATAAGGAAGACTTTAAGGCTTACGATAAAAAGATCAAAAATGACGTTACATACCTTGTAAACAATCTGTGCACCAAGTATAAATACACCCAACTGGGAGCAAAGGAAGTCTGTATTTATGCAATTGACAGTGATCTGGCGAAGAAATTTGCAAATCCTCAAAAATCCTAAAGGCTTTCTTCTATTATTGCGTCCATCTGTGCCTTTAAACAATCACAATATTCATCATAAATAAAATACATGCACTTGTTTTTAGAACGGGATTTTTCATAGAAGACGCATCTCTCCTGGTCTGTATCACTGCCGGCCGTGCAAACAGACATCATTTCCCTTTTACAGAAACTGACAACCGGATTTGCCATTAAAATCACCCCTTTTATATAATTTTTATGCTTTTAAAAAGCACCCGGATGCTAAAACTCCTCTGTTTTTACTATCGGTAGTTTTTAAAAAATCCTTTTTCTTTCTCCTTTTCTTTATAATAAAGCAGAAACCGTGCCAAAAGGATAAACAAAAAAATATCCTTAAATTCAAAGTAATTGTGGCTGCTCGCAGAAAAACTTGATAGTTTGAATAATGAAAAATGTGCCATATAAATAACCAATGTGTCAAATCCTTGACTTCAAGTTGAAAAAATCATTAATAAGAAACCTGGTAGGAAAATATGGAAAACTTCGATTGTAAAAAAAAAGATCTCCTGGAAAAGCCCCAATTGATCCTTGGCTATTTTAATTCAGTAGCTCGCAGGTATGATATGATGAACACTCTTTTGAGCTTCGGTATTCATCATGTCTGGAAAAGGACTGCTGTCCGTATGCTTGGATTAAATAGCGGTGACAGGGTTCTTGATGTATGCGGTGGTACAGGGGACCTTGCAATTCTGGCAGCCGGAGATGCAGGGCCGTCAGGCCATGTGACGGTATATGACTTCAGCAGCGCCATGATAAATGCCGGCAGACACAAAAAAACTTATCTTTCAGATTTAAAGCATGTCGGATATGTTCAGGGGGATGCGCAGCTAATCTCGTTTCACGATAGAAGCTTTGATGCAGCAATGGTAGGATTCGGAATCCGAAACGTCATTGACATGAAAAAGGGTTTTGAAGAGATATATCGTATTTTGAAACCAGGAGGGAAGATGATGTGCCTTGAGTTTTCAAAACCTTCTGCCCCTTTGTTTCGCCTGCTTTACGATCTTTACTCATTTTATATAATCCCTTTTTTAGGCAAAGCCATCGTAGGCTCCAAACAGGCCTATACCCACCTTCCTGAGTCGATACGTAATTTCCCACTTCCCGACGAGTTGACGGACATCTTAAAGCATATCGGCTTTTCACACATAACCCACAGAAAACTCACTAACGGTATAGCTGTGATATATCTGGCAAAAAAGGATTGATCGTATAGGGTAATTTCAAAATGTTTGCCTTAACAAGCTTTTTCAGCTTGTAATATCATATATATCTTCGGTTTCTTCAGAAAAGGACTTGATTAAATCTTTCTGGCGCGGTGGTAAATAATTAAATTTAGCACCAAATCCCTGTGAACCGCTCCAGACAATTTTGCCGTCAAGATTAAAAGGCTTCTTGTGGTTCGGCAAAGAAAATGTCATTGATATATCATGGCCTACAGGAAAGAATTCATTGGTTTCGATAAACACACCGAATGCACTTATGTCAAGGATGTAACTTTTAAATGCATTCCCCTGAATAATATAATCTACGAAAATTAAACAGCTCCTCCTGTTGTTTCCCCTTTTTTCTATCTTTAAATCCTCGCTGACGGTTATGTTGAGTTTTTCTTCTAAAAACTTTAAAAGCTTTATCCGCATTTCCTCAGGCATATAGTCTATCAATGTTATTAGTTTTGATTTTACACTTAAATCGTTCTTTGTTTTTTCCGGTGTTGCCATTATTACCCTATCCTTTCGAATTTTGTTGGATACTCTTTTGCCAAATCAACGTAAAGCTGTTTTCCGTAAGACCAGAATTCCTTATGCCTTTTTAAGGTATCTCCTATAACTTTATATGGAACACCTGCAACTATTTTTTTATCGGGTATCCGGGACCCTTGTGGAATAACACAGCCTTCCGCGACAATGCTCCAGCTCCCGATAACAACGTCAAACCCGATAACCGACCCTATTCCGATTACTGCGCACGACTTTATCAGTTTCCCGTGGATCAGTGCGCCGTGCCCTACAGTTATTTTATCTTCCAGTTCCAGCAATCCATCGGGCCTGATATGCAGCATGGCATTCTCTTCAATGGCTGAACCATCTCCTATCTTTATGCTTCCATAATCACCTCTTAATACTGAACCGTGCCCGATGTAACAATTATTACCGATTGTGACATCTCCGATAACAACAGCCGTATCACTAACAAAAGAATCCTTTCCTATTTCCGGTACTCTTTCACCATATCTGTATAAAGCCATATGTTTAGTTGTTACTCCTCAATCGTAACACAGGGAGACCTTTGAAAAATACTCAATTTTGTTCAAGTTCAAGGAAGGCGATCATCCTCAGGCGGATTAACCACAGGTCCGCCTGAGGCGGATCGAGGATAGCGCTGAAGGTTAGCGCTGATGCTTCACTTCGTGTCACTAAAGTGCCAAAATTTGAGCCAGACACAGAAATTGGGCAGATAAGCGCAGACTTCGAAAGAGAGTGTTTTTCAAAGGTCTCATAGGAATATTATTTACCTATAGAGCTTTTCGATTTATTTTGCGATCGTATCAGTGCCGGCGCTTTTTCATCATATTCCTGCTTTATTTGCAAAAGTATGATTGATGCGATTACAAGCACTCCCCCTGTGACCTGCAAGGGTTCCAGAATTTCATTTAAAAATATAAAGGATATCACACCTGCTGTTATCGGCTCAAGCGTTGCTGTAATGCTTGCACGTGTAGATCTTATCAGGTTTATACCTTCAAGATAAAAGCCAAAAGGTACGAGGGTCCCCAAAACCCCTATATACATAATCCATCCCCATTGTACAACATTGTATGGATGAAAAAAAGCCTCAAGCGGCCGGTGTAAAATATTCCACATCAGTGCCGCAAATAACATGGCATAAAAAAGGACAGTCCAGGGATTATAACGCCGCATTCCGTACTCGCCGTGAATTGAGTACCATGCAAAACTGATCGCCGACAAAATCCCGCTCACAATCCCGGCAATATTCATTGCAAGAACATCAAGGTTATATGCCCCTACAACCAGATAGCAACCGAATGTTGCACCCAATAGAGCCATAATGGTCTGCAGGCTCAATTTGTCACGGGCAAAAACCACTGCGTGAATGGCAATAAATGACGGCGCCATATATTGAAGCAAAATTGCTGCTGCGACATTGATTTTGCTGATTGCAAAAAGATATGTAAACTGGCATGCTCCCATCCCGAAAGTTCCAAACACTGCAAAGTATAATATATCTTTGCGGTCGATTTTCAGCAAAGAGGGATTGCGCAGTAAAAGCCACAAAAAAAGACCCACAGCGGAAATCGTTATACGAAGCTGCACCAGTTGAAAAGGTGTAACTCCGCCGTTAAATAAAAACTTTGCCGAAGACCCTGATACTGCCCACAAGAGAGCAGCAAAAATTACATAAAGATACCCCTTGCTGGGAGTTTTGATAGATTTATTCAATTTAAAACCGGTTTGTCATTTTTGATGGTTTCATAATTACAGATTTTTAAAAAAAGTAACCGTTCACAGGTTCATGGTTCAACGTTCAGGGTTAAGGGCAAAGAAGGTATTGAAAACCCAAAGTCTTCGTTGAACATGGTCGTTTCCCAAAGTAACCGCAAATTTAGCTCCAAATTTTGGATTAAGCCTGCCTATGCGGTGCACGCAGACAGGCCTGTCGAAGATGACGTTTTTCTTATAAATACACGTTCCAAATGCAGTCCGGGAACAAAAATGGAACCTTGAACCTCTGAACCCGTGAACGCCTATTAAAAGAGATATAATTTTCAAGTTTAAATTTCAACAGGAAAAAAGGCTTACTCAAATTTCGCACCCTTTAATTTATCAAAAGCGTTAGACGGTAAGGGCTAAAAATAAATTTTTAACCCTTACCGTCTTGACATTGATAGAAATCAAGGGTGTGAAACTTGAGAAGACTTATTACTTGAATTGACATTTGAAGTTATTTTCTGTATTTAATCTGGAAAATGGAAACCATTTTTCCAACAGGAGGTAAATATGGCAGGTATTAATAAGGTAATATTAGTTGGCAGACTCGGTCAGGATCCTGAAGTTCGATATACTCCGGATGGCACGGCTGTGGCAAATTTTTCGATAGCAACATCTGAAGAATGGAAGGATAAAAATTCCGGAGAAAAAAGAGAACGTACTGAATGGCATCGTATCGTTGCCTGGCGCAGGCTGGGAGAAATATGCGGTGAGTACCTTTCAAAGGGAAGACAGGTTTATATTGAAGGGCGTATCCAGACCAGAAGCTGGGAAGACAAGGATGGAAATAAGCGCTACACCACAGAGATTATTGCATCAGATGTGCAGTTCTTAGGAGGAAGAGATTCCGCCACTACAGCCGGCCCGTCTGCAGGTGCCCCGGATACCGGAGGTTCAGCGCCACCAGCCCAGGGACCACAGGATGATGATATTCCGTTTTAGCCGGTTATAAGAAAAAATCTAAAAAAATTAAACCCAATCACGAAAACACGAAAGGTAGAAAGCACGAAATAAAAATATCTTTTTCGTGTTTTCGCCTGCCCCGTAGGTCCGGCAGATCGTACTGGGGTATTTTCGTGCTTTCGTGATAAAAAAAACCTGCTTTAGTCACTGTCCCGTTTTATGCACTTGAGGAATTATTTTCGTTTTCAATTTTATCAGGTTCTTTTTTTTCTTCTTCTGTTGATGCGCCCCTGAAATTTCTTATGGCCTTACCCATGCCGGCGCCTATTTCAGGGAGTTTACCTGCTCCAAAAATAATAAGGATAATAACAAGTATTATTATAAGTTCCGGCATTCCTATTCCAAACATGTGCTCCTCCTATTTATCAGGCCTGGTTTGTTTAAGCTCCTGTATAAGCTGCAAAAACTCTTTTGATTTTAAATATCGGTCAATAGCGCTTTGATAATCAATCCATTTCTTCCAGAGGTCAATCCATGACTCATTGCGCCAGTAACAGTCAGAGTCCCCTCCCCCTTTATGTCGTTCAATATAATCGATGTACTCTTCCGAGCAGCTTTCACATAGACGGTAAGGTACTTTCAAGTCTGTAGAAGTCTTTTCCTTAACCTGGTAATTATGGCTTATCTGTATACCGCATTTTTCACACTTGAAAACACATTGTGTGCACTGGAAAACCTTTTGAACTGCCAGGACCTTTCGCCTTCTTATTAACTCAGCTTTTTTATCTTTGGCAAGCTCTAACTTGTCATCAAGTGATATAACATCAGCCATTTTATTTCAGCTCCTGACTTCTTTGTTCCTGACTGCATGCAGACACGCACAGACAGGCTGAATTTTTTTGCACTGTTAGTTTTCCTCTTAATTAGCAAATATCAGGACTTTTGACTGAATAATGGGTGCAAAACATAAATAAAATATAACACCGGCATATCAAAGTGTCAATCTTTTAGACTCATAGCAATTCATGTAAAAAAGCAAGGTAAACGCATTTGGAAATATTGTTGGTTATTCTCCAATTTATTTGGAGAAGAGGGTTCCAGGATTCCAGGGGTCAAGGATTCCAGGGTTTGTTTTCTAATGTAATCAATGGTTGTCTTTCTTTATATCCTTTGGCTATATTTTAAGAAATAGAAACAACCGATCTTCTTATTTGTGAAGTTAAACCGGATCATTCTTCCTTCGGGCATTCTTTAGCATTTTTATCCGCCTGTTCTATGGGGGATCACTTGAACCCATGAATCCTTGCTTGCCGTGAGTAGCCAAAGGCGAAGCCTGGACCCCTTGTACCCTATGGAATAAAGCCTGTTCAATTGGAAATAACCCAGTTTTACCTTAATTAACTACAACTAATCGGGAAATGATCCATAATGTTATCTTTGGAACTGGTCCCGGGCTGGAGAAAAAACCCTTGAGCCCCTCCTTGTAAACTGATTTATTCCGATTGTATTTTTCCAAATGCGTTTACCCTGTGTAAAAGTGTAGGGGTGTGATAAATCTAACTGCCTGAAATTGCGAAAAGTGACCGGGGGCGGTCTTGACACTGCTTGACAATTCCCCTTAATTTCGGTATTTTTCAAAGATATTTTGATAAAAGTAACTCGCCTTAAAATTATGTGCGGACAAAATAAATATTTTGGATAAAAGACATGAATATTTTATCATTAGTCAATCACCATTTTATGTCGTACAGTGACAAGATATCATAGGTTTTGACGAGTCCGATTTTTCTTGGATATTCTCAATTTATCTTTTGCTTTGATTTTCTCTATAATCCATACCGTAGGAGTTTGAAATGGATACATATGAATTCAAGAAAAAAATAGCGTCAATATATGAAATTGCAAATGAACTGGGGCGTGAATTCAATATCTCAAAGTGTACGCCTGATGGCCATTTACTCGGAGCCATAGGGCAAATTGCAGCTAAAATTGCGTTTGGGCTGCAATTCGGTTCAGGTGAGAAGGGACATAATTGTACTTGGTCAGATAAGGGTAAAATTCTCAATATTCAGGTCAGATCTACCGGAAGAGGATCTGTAGCAATACGAAAAGAGCCGGAGTATCTTATTGCAATAGAAATTACAGAGACTGGCAGATTATATCTTCTATACAATGGGCCAGGCATATTTGTTTGGGAAAAAATTCAGCCTCAAAAACAGCCTCAAAAATATGCATCAAAAAACCAACTTTTGGAGGCACAACAAGACGTATCCCTTAGTTCACAAATTCCTATAATCCAAAATATTTTCGATTCCTAATATATCGATAGTGTCAGACAATAAAAACCTAATCGCCTCACTGACTAGCTTTCAGGTATCTTCAACGAATAACACAATTTTCGGAACCTGTGATTTCGGCTATGCTTAGGAATGGCGGCTTTTGTCAAATTCTGAGAGATCTATACTTTTCAGGATAAAACACCAAAAGAGAGGAAAAAGAAGATCAGTGATCACTTACCTCTTTGGGCGGAATTCCAAATCAACAAACTGACCCAGTAGCTGTATCAAATTATCAACCCGGGAAATTAAATGGCGGGCCTGGCAAAGGGACGTAACGCCCATAGAACATAAATTACACATAGCCGTTGTATCACCGTAAATGCCAGTAACGAAATACGGAGTGGATATCTGTAAAATTTGCTAATTACATGCTTTGAGATAGGTAATTTTTACTGCTGAAAGCGAACGCTGAACATAACCGGTTTGTTTGGAGCACACGTCCCGCAACCTTTTACGACTTGTCAATATATCAAGGAACGTCCCGCAACCCGACTTGTCAATATATCAAGGAACGTCCCGCAACCCAAGGAACGTCCCGCAACCTGTCTTTTTGACACCAATTTTTGTTTTATCGAGGCGGAATACCTCGAATCCATGAACCGGTGCGTTTCCGTGAAAGTTGATTCGCACCCTTATATGCTTATTAAAAACACGCCAACCAATATACCAATAATCCCTAATTTCTGATTTGCAACTAATTTTTCTTTGTAAAAAAGAAGTGCCAATAAAACTGTGATTCCTGGAAATAATGAGCTTAACGGGGTGACTAAAGACACCAAATCTATTCCAACTCCAAAAATGTAAGCGAACCAACCTGTATTAACAATCAAAGAATGGATGATAAAAATTGATGCCAGCTCTATATTCATATCTCCTTTTGTAATTAAACCTCTTTTCATGACACTAAGAGCTATGAAAAAAATTGCCTGGCTTAAAGAAGCAAAGATAAAAATATTCAATGAATTCATCTGTTTTGAAACAAAACCGAGAATGAAAAATGACAGCCCGAAACCTGTCATGGCTAATAGTGCTTCTTTAAGTCCCTTTTGGGATGTGATGCTTCTTATCTTCATGATATCTGTTGATGTTGAAAAAACGCCTGCAATCATGAGAAAAACAGCCGAGAACTTAACAATTGAAAGGGATTCCCCTAAGAATATCAATGCCAAAATTACAGTGATTATCGAGAAAGATCCCGATATAGGTGAAACCAGGGAAACATTTCCTACTTCAAACCCTCTCATGAACATATAATAGCTTAAAATGTAGATAATAGAACTTGCGAAAATAATGGACAGATTCGTAAGTGTAATTGATAACTGATTATTAAAAAATAGATAGGCTCCTATCGGAGATACCAATAATATTGTGAGGATATTTCTAACGAATATTGTTTTTAGAGTTCCTATTCTTCTGATTGGAACACTTTGTAAAAAATCTGCAATGCCCCAACATACCATTACAATCAATCCTGCAATTATTCCTTGTTTAATCATTACATTAGTTCCTCGTTTATCATTACATTAAAAATATTGGAGCTCCTTTATGCAGAGCCAGAATGGAGCTTCCCAAAGCATAAATAGAACAATCTGTGGATGTTTTCTGTAACCTGGGCTACAATAATAATAAATTTATTTGGAGAAGATGAATTGGTTGCAAAGAGAGCGCTTTGAATATCAGCGCTGATTTTGCAAAAATTGATTGGAACGAATGATATTTAAAACACACCCCGGGGTAGAATCAGGGTGCGTCCTTCTTTGATAATTTTGCCGGAGCCAACAAGCGTTTTCATGGCTCTGGTAATGCTGACCCGGTGTGCGCCTACTAGAAAACTTAACTCTTCATGGGTTAAGGGAAACTGGATGGCCAGTCCTTTGGGATTCTGCCGGCTGTGTTCCCGGGCCACAATCATGAGTACACGATAAAGACGATCTTCAAGACTGCCGGTGGTCATATTGCTGAGCCGACTGGTTAGCGATTCCATTCTTTTACTCATGTTCTGAATAATCCGAACACCGATTCTAGGATGCTGCATGATCAATTGTTCAAAAGAGTTTCTACTGAAACCACATATAATAGTGTCCTCCATGGTCCATGCACTTACCGGATAATCCTCCTCCCCGGACAGCGCATTCTCCCCGAGAATATCACCAGCTTTACGAAAATCCAGGGTGACCTCTGTTCCATCCTCCAGGACTTTGCTGAGCTTAATTCTACCACCTTTAATTAGAAACATCGTATTAGCTGGATCACCTTGCATAAACACTGACTGACCCGGTATAAACTGTTTGCATACACAAATGGTGTCTATCAGTTTCTGCTCTGCTTCAAGTAAGTCATCAAACAGCCATAGGTCTCGGAAACACTGTTTGAAGAGATTCTTACCTGTCGTTGTCAATTCCTTGCAACTGCACTTCATTATGGTATCTTCCGGTTTGGTGCTCATTTGTCGTAATATGCTCCATTTTTCCTAAAGTATAAGTTGGCCAGAGTTTTTACACACAACCTTCTCACAGGCCGCGAGGTGCGAGCGGTCCTAGTGCAGCAGCAGGGTTACACGGTGGTATCCCGGTAAATTAGTGAATGTGGCCCATTTAGCTTTCTTGCTTTGAGATCGATTTCCCAGAATTCGATGTCTTCCAAGGACGTATCGGCAAACCACAACTGGTCAATAGAAAGTTTTTGATTCCCGTGAGCTTTCATAGCCATTTCAAAGAAGATGTCTGGGGCCATAAGTTGAAAATCTTCAGATTCAACGATAACAACTGCAGTTAGACCTTGGGTTGCGGGACGCCCCTAAAATTATAAGATTCTATCCAGGGTTGCGGGACGCCCCTAAAATTATAAGATTCTATCCATCCATTAGTGAATATCGATTTTCTGATGCTATTTGATCTCCACGCTGAACACTCATACTGACAGCTGGCTGGGTTGAGGGACGTTCCTTGATATGTTGATAACTTAATTTTCGGTAGTTTTAGTTTGTTTTCTTTTGTAATTATTTCATCGGGGGTTGCCGATTTGCTTGCTGTAGGCCGAGATATTTTAAACGTTTTGACAATTGTATCATACTCATACCAAGCTCCCTTGATGCCCAGAAATATAATGTTTGGAAATTAATGCCCATGCGAATCTATTCTTGATCTGTGTGGTATATCTGTCTTATTACATAAATTATTCGACTTATCAATATATCAAGGAACGTTATATATTAAAATAACAAAAGGTTATACCTCTGAGAGTACCAATAATATAGCAGAGAAAAATGATTTAAGTCATTGTCAAAAAATAACCTCCTGATAGCATAAAGCTGCAAAAATTTTAACTATTAAAATGCCAAAAGGAGGTTATTATGAGCAATCAGGAAATTATCAGGCGCAGGATTTATTGTCAAACCGTAAAACAGATCACCGGTTCCGATGGATATTTAGTTGTCGGCATTGATATTGCTAAACAAAAGCATTACGCTTTTATGGGAACGGCTAAAGGAAAGTCTCTTTATAGAAAACTGGTCTTTGAAAACGATTTAGAAGGCTTTTCCAAGTTACTGAAGACAGCAGAGGCGGTCAGGGGTAAAAACGGTCTTTCTAAGGTAGTTTACGGTCTGGAGCCGACAGGCAATTATCATAAGCCTTTGGCGAGACATTTGATCAGCAGTGACTGTAATGTTGTGTTGGTAGCCGGCCAGGCGGTCAAAAACAACCGCAAGATACTTAACGGTCGCTGGGATAAAAACGATACCAAAGATGCAGCTAATGTTGCAGATCTGGCTTCAAGGGGCAAGTGTCTTTATTATGATTCTCCATCTCAGGAAATTATTGATCTGCGAGCCTTGCTGTCTTTAAGAAGGCGTTTAAAACGGGAAGAACACAGCCTGAGGATGCGAATTAGAAATACGCTACTGGCAAAGTATTTTCCTGAATTAGACATTTACTACACAGCCTGTGAAAGCGAGAGCCTGGCGATCATCAGATGGTGCTTGAGTCCGGATAAAATTGCCTCAATGGAGTTTGATCAGTTCTTTAATTTGGTAACCAGGACTCGGCGAGGAGTTGCCCAAAAACTCAGGTTACACAAAATCCACCAGGGTGCCGGTAACTCAGTAGGTTGTCCCATGGGGCAAACTGCCCAGTTTGAAGCCGATGTGCTAGTTGAAAAGCTTGATCATATCAGACAGCATATCCGTAAAACCGAAGACTTAATGAAAGAAATCAGTATTGACTTTCCTGAGTACAGCTATCTTCTTACGATACCCGGTTTTGGTCCGTACATATCTTCAACTGTACTGGCGGCCATTGCCGACCCCTTACGCTTTGAAAACAGAAAACAGGTTATTAAAATGTCCGGTTATGACCTGTGCGCAAACAGAAGCGGGAAGACCAGCGATAAAGCGGTGCCTGTGATATCGAAACATGGCAACAGCGAACTTCGCTATGCGCTGTTTCAGGCTGCAAAAGTAGCTTCGGCAAGGGTAGATCACTTCAGATCTTACTTTGCCAAAATACTTCGCGGAAGAGAACGTGAGCGCG
>DAOWEJ010000075.1 GCA_030638575.1 Deltaproteobacteria bacterium
GGGATTGTAAAGCTGTGATTTTGCATCAGGATATGTAAATTTTCGAAGTTTATAACTCTTATCGATCTGAAATTTAGTTCATATAAACGAAAAAAGGCATCATGACACCCAAATTTATTTGCATGAGGCATATTATAGTAACTTCCGTATAAATACCGCCAGGTTTGGGCACACCTCTCCTGTTGCTCTTCAATGAGCTTTGACAAAATAGATGGCGCAATCATCCATATAACCTTGTTACCGGTGACAAAAAGGCTGTCTGGGTAAGCTACCCCGATGGATGCAGAATTTCAAATCCACTGGGGCTGGATCCTTCCGGTATCAAGCAAACCAGGCGCATTTTTCCTTTCCCGCAGCAGGGACAAAGCACAATGTAACGTTCGAATGTAATGGGGGATAAGTTTCAAATTCTGTTGAAGAGTTGATTTTTCATGCCTTAGCGGTGTTTGCTTTAAAACCTTTACCGGAGCGATTTTTATTGCTATGTTTTTTACGAGACCGTCAAAATTGATAACCTATAACCGGCAACAGCTGATTGACATATGAGAGTTGCAATTATTTCCGATATTCATGGTAATTTGACTGGTTTTCAAGAAGTTCTGGAAGATATTGAGGCTTTGAGTATTGATGCCGTTGTTTGTCTGGGGGACAATGTGGGCTATGGACCCGAGCCGGAGCAGGTAATTTGCAGGGTTCAGGAACGCAATATTCCATGTGTTATGGGAAACCATGACCGGGCAGTGATAGATTGCAGGCATTTGGGCTGGTTCAATCCTGCCGCCCGGAAATCTTTGGAAAAAACAATTACCATGCTGTCCGAGGAATCCTTAAATTTTATTCGCGGCATGAAATCATCTTTGGTTATTTACGAAAGCCGATTTGTTCACGGTTATCCGCCGGATTCCATCGATACATATTTGTTTGAGATTTCCAGCGATACCTTCAAACATACTTTTAGAGAAATGAAAGAGAGAATTTGCTTTATCGGGCATACCCATGAACTGAAACTCATCGGATTTGACGGTAAAGTATCCGAACATATTCCCCTTCAAAAAGGGATTATGAAACATTTGCATAAAGACAGGAAATATATCGTCAATGTGGGCAGCGTTGGACAACCCAGAGACGGTAATAACAATGCAAAATACGTAATTTGGGATACATCGAAGGATTCCCTTGAAGTAAGATTTGTTCCTTATGATATTGCAGCGGTGGTCAAAAAAATCATCGCAGCGGGACTTCCCAGGGTGCACGCGGATCATTTATGGTAAATGAGAAATGAAAACCATCGGTAAATACAAAATACGCGGTCTGCTTGGCAGGGGCGGCATGGGCAAGGTCTATAAAGTGGAACTGCCTGTTATCGGTAAAATTGCCGCATTAAAACTGCTTGCCCCCAATCCCCATCTGGTTCAACTGATGGGTGACAAGGCTATTCGGAATCTTTTTATTTCAGAAGCGATTACAATGTCAAATCTGAGACATCCGAATATCGTTGAAGTGTGGAATTTCGATGAAACTAAGGACGGAAGACTTTTTTATATCATGGATTACTATTTTAATAATCTCGGCATCATGATCGGCGAATCTTATATAACCGAAAAGCCCTCCAGGATTATTAAGCTTGATAAAGCCATTAAATACACCAGGCAAATACTTATGGGACTCGCCTGTCTTCACCATTTCGGCATCGTGCACCGGGACATTAAACCTTATAATATACTGGTAACGGATCTGGATACGGTAAAAATTTGCGATTTTGGATTGTCCAAGCTCAGAGGCGAAAATTTTAAAGGACCCGCAAATCTCAAGGTAGGTTCTCCCTGGTATGCCGCTCCTGAACAAGAAGCCGACCCGGATAAAGCGGATCGTCGTGCGGATATCTATTCCGTAGGAATTATGCTTTATCGTATGCTCACAGGTGCGCTTCCGACGGAAAAATATGAAAAACCGAGTAAGATCAATGCCGATCTGGACCAAACATGGGATGCTTTCATTGCCAAAGCCATTGCGTCGGAACATCAGGACAGATTTAGTGATGCAAACGACATGTTAAACGAACTGGTTGTCCTTCATCAAGAATGGGAAGCGAAAAAAGAAAACATTTGCAAAATCGCCCCGGAATCGAAGGATGAAGAAAATCTCGAATATCATTCGGTCAAGCTTAGAAGCCACGCAATCAAAGTCAATCCGGAACGTGGCAGAAATCTATTTTCAACAAACCGATTATGGCAACCTACCAGTTACATTGAAAATAATTTTAAAATCCATGGGAACGATACGGTTACGGATAACGCAACCGATCTTATTTGGCAGCAATCCGGATCGGAATACCCCCTGACATGGTCACAAGCCCATGAGTATATCGGAGGGTTGAATCAAAAACGTTTTGCAGGATATAATCACTGGCGGCTTCCCACAACTGAGGAACTGATGTCTTTGCTTATCCGGACCCCTCACGGCGAAGATTTTTGTATGAAACCTGTATTTGACTCGAAACAAAAGTGGTTATGGAGTTGTGACAGGCGATCTTATATAGCGGCGTGGTATGTCAGCGCAGATATGGGATTTGTCTCATGGCAGGATTTCAGCGCCGATTATTATGTCAGGGGCGTATGTGATGACACCTTTTAGCCTCAATTAAATTTTATGAACACAGATGATAAATGCATATTACTTGCTGAAAGAATAGTAGAGATTCTACGGGGAGGAATACATTTAAATAACGACTCAATGCACTTTATCGATTCGACATTTTCAAACCCTTCCATTGATGAACTCAAAGAGATAATTGCTGACAATTCCGACGGCGATAACGACCCCTTGATAGAGCTTATTTTTTTTCCCGACGAATCTATCCAGATGCGATTGGAAGATCTTCTGCAAGGCCATGATTACAGCAAGAAAGATGAAAAGAAGATACTGGACTGTCTTTGTTCCAGGAAGATCGAAGCGGCTATACATTTTCCTGACAACAAAGGTAAATTGACGCTTGTGATGCCTCAGACGGTTGCAGGTCAATTTTTATCTCGCCTTAATATCTCAAAGAAACTCGATAAAAGGCTTTTGGCAGCAATAGACGCACATGTCAGCGAAAAATCGAAAACCCCCGTCAAGGTAAAGCTGAGGAATTCAACCTGTGAGCTGTCGGGAAATGAAGTCCGATTCTTATGTGATTTCTTTAAGAAAACGGATACCTCAGGTTACGATTTTTTTGAATGCCTGGATTTTATTCTGTCTTTATTTGATGAAGTCAAAAATATTGAAGATATATTTTCTGTACTAATGGATAAAAAGAGATTTTCTTTTAAAAATTTACAAATGGCTGAAAAATTTGCAGAGCAGCTTCAAACAGCAAATATGGAAACAATGATCTTGCAAGGTTTCAGAGCGCCGCATATAAATATAGAAAATGAAAAAAGAAAGATGGAGATAATAGACAAAATCAGTTTATCGGTTTTTGGTAAAACCGATTATTTTGAAAAGGCTCACTATAGTGTAGATCTTGGTGAATATAGCTCAAAGGAAGATGCTGAAAAAGTCATCAGATTGCTGTTTACAAAATAATTGCAATAGCGTATTTACGGCATCTTCTTTATCTTTTTAATTCTATAAAATAGGACTTTCTAAATGAAATTTAAAATAATAATATACCTTTTTTGTGCTTTTACAATTTCCAGCACAAACTTGCCGGCCGGTGAGCAGGTGCTGTCACTAAATGAAATCATGGACAGGGTTGAAAAAAGGTATGATGTTCCTGATTTTTCGGCCTATTTTATCCAAGAGTCAACATTAAAGGCAATGGGCATATCGGATGTTGCCTCAGGAAGGATATTTGTCAAACGTCCCGGCATGATGAGATGGGAATATGACAGGCCGGACAGGAATACGATCATTACCGACGGTAAAAAATTATGGATTTATAAACCGGACGACAACCAGGTTATGATTGGCAAAGCCCCTTCTTTTTTTGGAGACGGTAAAGGGGCAGGGTTTCTGTCGGATATGAAGCTGATCCGTCGAAAATTCGATGTCTCCCTTGAAAAAGAAAAGAGCAGTCATGACTGGGTTCTGAAGCTTGTACCAAAAGAAAAAACCATTAATTTATCTGATATCTATTTATCCATTTCAAAAATATCATTTACGGTTAAAAAAATCATTACATACAATGAATACAATGATGAAAACAGAATCGAACTGATTAATTCAAAGTTTAATCTGAATCTGGATGAGTCTTTGTTTGGCTTTATTGTGCCGGAGGGGACGGATGTATTAATGCTGGATGAATAAAGTTGATGGCGTCGTAAAAAGTCCCATCTACTGCGTTGTAGCGGTTTTTCAGGCACTCGGCATACTACATGTATTGCCTCGTCCCTGAAAAACCACTACGCCTTGTGTATGGAACTTTTTACTTAGCCATCGGCGATACTTTTTACGAGTTCATAAAAGTTAATTTGATATGAAAAAAATGAAAGAGAAAATTCGACGTTTACTTAAAGAAAGAAAAGCGATCATGCTTGCGCATAACTACCAGCCGCCGGAGATTCAGGATCTGGCGGATCTATGCGGTGATTCCTTGGAACTTAGCATTAAGGCAGCACAGACCGACGCAGAGGTTATTGTTTTTTGCGGCGTACTTTTCATGGCCGAGACGGCCTCGATTCTGTCGCCCGATAAAACAGTACTTCTTCCCAGGAAAGATGCCGGATGTCCTATGGCAGACATGGTAACACCCGGTGATTTGGAAAAAAAGCTTAAAGAACTGCCTCCAATGCCTGTCGTGACATATGTAAATTCAAGTGCATCGGTCAAGGCGCTTTCGACTATCTGCTGTACATCGGCGAACGCAATTGACGTTGTAAACAGTCTGGATGAAAAAGAAATCATGATGGTCCCGGACCGAAACCTTGCAATGTATACCGGTTCTAACACAAAAAAGAAAATACATATCTGGGAGGGATTTTGCCCCGTTCATGACAGGCTAACTCCTGAAGATTGCAAAAAGACAAAAGAAAATCACCCCGATGCCGTGTTTATGGCACATCCGGAATGTAAGCCGGATGTCCTTGAACTGGCGGATGTTACCACAAGTACTTCGGGAATGATACGTTATGCCGGGGAATCTGAAAAGAAATCATTTATTGTCGGAACCGAGGTGGGGCTGCTTTACTCCTTGCAAACGGCAAACCCGGGGAAGAAATTTTATCCCGCCTCAGCCGGTATGGAATGCATAGATATGAAGCGGATTACGATTGAGGATATTGCAAGAAGCCTTGAATTTATGGAAGGAGAGGTTAAGGTGCCTGAAAATATACGGCGACCGGCTTTAAAGGCAGTACAACGGATGATTGATTTGTCGCAATAAAAACCACAAAGGCTATGAGGCTGGTAAGATGGGAAGCTAAGAAGCCTCCCAGCTTCCTACCTTCTAAGCTTCCCAGCTTTACTACATGTTATTAACAATCTCTTCAGGTATATCCGCATTCGTATAAACTCTCTGCACATCATCACAGTCTTCAAGTGCTTCCATTAATTTAACCATCTGTGCGGCTTGTTTGCCTTCAAGGTTTGTGGTTGACTGGGGGAGCATTGTAATTTCTGCATCGATATATGGAATAGATGCCTGATCTATCGCAGCTTTTACGGATTCAAAATCTTCAGGCTCGGTGATGATTTCAAAACTGCCGTTATCTTCACGAACATCTTCCGCACCGGCTTCAATAGCAATTTCCATCAGGGAGTCTTCATCAACAGCACTTTTTTCTACTGCAAAATAACCTTTCTTATCGAACATCCAGGCAACACACCCGTTTTCACCAAGATTTCCGTTGTTTTTACTGAAAATATGGCGGATGTCAGCAACAGCCCTGTTCTTGTTATCTGTAAGGGATTCTAACAGAACGGCAGCACCTCCAGGGCCGTAGCCTTCATAAGTGCTCTCTTCGTAATTAACACCTTCGAGCTCACCGGTTCCTTTTTTTATGGCCCTTTCCATATTATCCTTGGGCATGTTTTCACTTTTTGCCGTTAATATCACCGTCCTTAGTCTTGGATTTGAATCAGGATCTCCACCACCCATGCGTGCGGCAACCGTAATTTCTTTTATAAGTTTTGAGAAAATTTTGCCCCGTTTGGCGTCTGTTGCACCTTTTTTATGTTTAATGCTTGACCATTTACTGTGACCTGACATCTTTACCTCCTGTTTTAAAAACCATCTTTTTTTCCTGTTGAGACAAGATAAATTTCTTTGCTTGCTTTCCGGCTGCTTTTTGGTTTGAAAATCTTGTGTGTACTAAAGCATATTTTTACAGAGTTTGAAAACTCCTTGAAATCTTCGCCATGAAAGATCTTGCATACAAAGGATCCTCCTGGCAGAAGAGCCTTTTGAGCAACAGCAAGTGCTGCCTGGCAGAGGTTAAGCGATCTTGCTGCATCGACCTTTTTATTACCGGTTGTAGCAGGTGCCATATCACTTAAAACTACATTAAAATCATTTCCTATGGATTCGGAAAATGAATCAAAGGAGAAGATATCACCTGTATAGATTGTGACATGAGGCGGAATATTTATCGTTACAGGCTTAAGATCGATGCCGGCAACATGCCCTTTATTTCCTGTCAGTTCTGCCACATAAAGCAGCCAGGAACCGGGAGAGCAGCCCAGATCAAGAATTCTGTCGCCTTTTTTGATCAGGTTATACTTTTGCTGCATTTCCTGGAGCTTGTAAACAGATCTGGCCGGAAAGCGTTCTTTTTTTGCCCTGCGTGAATAGTGGTCGTTCCATTTGCTGTGTTTTTTTGCTGATCGATTCATATACTTAAGTATTTTTCATGTCAACCGGCATGAGCCTGAACGTTTAAACCCAACCTGGACAAGCCGGAAAAGCTGAGCGCTTCGCTTGAAGAGTACTTCGTTTGAAGAGCGCTTCGCTTGAGGCTAATCCTTTAAAAAAGCTTCAAGTCCCGCGAAGCGGGACGCTCCTCAAAGCCCGAAGGGCTGCTCCTCAAGTCACGAAGTGACGCTCTTCTATGTCTTTTGCCACAAAAA
>DAOWEJ010000081.1 GCA_030638575.1 Deltaproteobacteria bacterium
AGCAAATGGTGTTTTAATTAAACTGACATATGGCCGACCGGTCGGTCATTTATTATAGCTTTGGGCTAGATTATCCAAATTTTTCTTCGATGAATCTCGAGTCCACTATATTTATCTTCAGTTTTTAATAATGAATTTTTTCCTTTGTGACTTCGTGACAAATAATTTGATTTTGATTTAAAATGAAAGGTACGGTTTTTATGGAACTGAATACATCCAGAAGCAGGAATGATCTTGCCATTGACATTGATTCGATTGCAGCGCTGATTGTAAATACTCAGAGAGAAAGCGGGGAGATCCCCTGGTTCGATGGCGAAAAGACCGATCCTTGGGATCATGTAGAGGCAGCAATGGGGCTAAGCATCGGCGGATGTTTTGATGAAGCGAGACGTGCATTTGACTGGATGGGTAAAAAACAGCTTCCTGACGGGAGCTGGTATGCGACATATATAAATGGTGTACCCGAAGATAAAACCCGTGATGCAAATATGTCTTCATACATTTCGGTAGGTGTACTCCATTACTATTTAATAAAAAATGATAAGCTTTTCCTCAAAGAAATGTGGCAAACGGTATATAAGGCCATAGAATTTGCTTTGAGTCTTCAAGCCCCGGGCGGCGAAATCCACTGGGCAATAAGCCCTGAGGGGAAAACAGATCCCATGGCGCTTCTGACCGGATCCAGCTCAATCTATATGAGCATAAAATGTGCCCTGGCCATTGCAAAACAGCTTGGATATTCGATGCCTGCATGGGAAGAAGCGCTGGTGAAGCTGGGAAATGCCATCAGACATAAACAATATAACTTTAATATGACAAAGTCTCGCTTTTCAATGTACTGGTTCTATCCGATACTTTCCGGTGCGCTTACCGGTGAGCAGGCTCAAAAGAGAATTGACAAATACTGGAAAAAATATGTTGTAGAAGGCCACGGAGCTAAATGCGTAAATGACGAGCCCTGGATAACCATTGCGGAAACCGCTGAACTTTCCCTTGCCTTATCGGCAATGGGGAATCTTACCCTTTCTGAAATCGTTTTCAGCTGGATAAGTGATAAAAAGTTTGATGATGGATCATTCTGGTGCGGATACACAGTTCCGGATATCACATTATGGCCTGATGATAAAATCACATGGACAAATGCTGCTGTGCTTATGGCCGCAGATGCCATTTACGACCTCACCCCTGCCGGCCGTCTTTTTTCCCACAGGTTCTGGAGATCCCACGGGTTATCTTCATCCATGCGATCATTAGACAAAGAGGACCGTATCTTTGCATAAAGGGAGTATGTCTTGAACAGAGACCATCGACCCTACTTTGTAAAAAGAGCCTACCTTAAATTTGAGAAATTCTATACAAATCACTTCCTTCGCCCTTACTTTGAATCCCTTGGCAGATATTTTACCTTTATGCGGCCATGGAATGTTAAGATCTTTGGTTTTTTTTATTGACAAAAAGTAAGTTCTTGTCTATATAATTAGTCAGGTTAGATTAAAAGCGTAATGGTCAATTAGTCAGGTTGATTAGAAGGTTTATTAAACAGATAGGCGAGAGTGGGATAATGATTCAATTCAGAACACTGGATATTGACGGCTTATGGGCAAAGATCGATTCCCGTAATTTCGAATTATCCCGGTTAGTACATCGAATTGAAGTTGAAAATATCAAACACCGTTTCGATTCTGATAATATTGAAATAATAATTGGTCCCAGGCAAAGTGGCAAAACAACCGGCTTGATGATGCTGATCAATGATCTTATCAACCGGGGTATTGCGCCCCAAAAGATCCTTTACATAAATATGGACACAATTGATGAATTTGATCAATTTAAAAGCCCCATGATGTTGGTGGAACAAATTAATCATGTCCGAAAAAAAGGAGAGCGAGTCTATTTTTTTATTGATGAAGTGCAGCGTTTGGAGACACCGGGGAGATTCTTAAAAGGAGTTTATGACCTGGATAAAAATATTAAAATATTTGCCACCGGGTCTTCTTCCCTGGAAATAAATTCTAAGATAAAAGAGTTTCTAACCGGAAGAAAACGTGAAACCTACATCTTTCCGATTTCTTTTAAGGAGTATATTCGTTCACAGGGAAGAGTACCCAATGGTCTAAAGACGATTCCATTGAACAAAGCATCGTTAAATCAGTGGGTGCAAAATGAAAAAGCATATGGCAATTATCTGACTCGGGTTATGGAAGAGATGTCATTATATGGAGGTTATCCAGCAGTTATAATGGCAAAAAATCATGATATGAAAGTGGATGAACTTAAAGAAATCTATCAATCCTATATAAAAAAAGATATCATTGAGTTTTTAAAACTGGGGAAAGCCCAAACCTTTATAAATCTTATTAAAGCTTTATCATCACAAACCGGTAATTTGATAAACAAGTCTGAAATATGTTCTTTAACAGGCAGTAATTCCGTCACAATTACCAAATATATGAATATTTTGAAAGAAACCTTTGTTGCTGATTTTCTTCCGCCTTTTGTCGGCAATCGCCGCAATGAAATAAAAAGCGCACACAAAAGTTATTTTATTGATAATGGCCTCAGGAACTTTGTTATAAAACAGTTCAGTAATTATAACTTACGTCCGGATAAAGGATCAGTAACAGAGAACTTGCTTTTTTCTGAATTTGTAAAAGATGGTACACTATTAAATGAAGAATTATTCTATTGGAGAACCAAGAGTGGAGCAGAAATGGATTTTGTGTTACGGATAGGAACAAATGTTGTTCCTATAGAAATAAAAACCAGCACTGCTCGTCCAAGACTTTTGACAAAAAGTTTTCATTCTTTCCTGAACAGTTTTTCACCCGCAAAAGCAATTTTATTGAACCGGGATCTGTTCCACATAGAAAAGATCAAACAAACTAAAGTATACTATATTCCCATTCATTGGTTTTTATTATACGGCCTGAAATTGATTCAGGGAGCATGTTTTGAATAGAGACCACCGACCCTACTTTATAAAAAGAGCCTACCTTAAATTTGAGAAATTCTATACGAATCACTTCCTTCGCCCCCACTTTGAATCCCTTGGCAGATATTTCATTTTTATGCGGCCCTGGAATGTCGAAATCTTTGGTTCTCCCATTGAAATCGGCAATTATGCAACTTTTATTGCCTCGTCCGACAGCAAGATAAGGCTTTCGGTCTGGTCAGACAAAAAAGATGCCGGCAGTATAAAAATAGGCGACTTTTGTATGATATGCCCTGGTGTACGTATCGGTTCTTCTGCCGGAATATTGATCGATGACAGTTGCATGATTGCAAGCAATGTTTACATAACCGATTCCGACTGGCACGATATTTACAACCGGATTGATACAGGAAAAACAGCTCCGGTAAGGATAGAAAAAAATGTCTGGATAGGTGACAGTGCAATTATCTGCAAGGGAGTAACCATTGGTGAAAACAGCATTATTGGTGCCGGCGCTGTTGTTGTTAATCAAATACCTGCCAATGTTATTGCTGCGGGGAATCCTGCCAAAGTTGTTAAGAGTCTTGATTCAAAAGAAAAGTTTACAACAAGGGCAAAGTGGTTCGCAGAGCCGGATAAGCTGTTTAAAGAGTTTAATCTGTGGGAAAAAGCGGTGCTCAAAGAAAATACGCTTATGCACTGGCTGCGGTATTTGCTTTTCCCGAAGAAAGGGGATTAGGCGCGTAGCTCAATGACCGCTTCGCTTGAGGAGCGCTCCGCTTAAGGCAAAAACTCAAGGCCGAAGGGACGCTCATCAAAGCCCGCTTGCCAGGGCGTAGCCAAAGGCGAAGACTGGAAGGGTTGCTCGTCAAGGCCTTTGGACGCTCATTGATGGCAGTCGCTACGCTCGACCGATTTTATAAAAAAGATTTCCATCCTTCAATCATCAATTTATCGTTAGTTACCGCTCTGAAAGAGCCCCATTTTTCAAGCATTGCAGCAAATGAAACCCTTTGAATAAAACAGCGGCTAATATGGCAATCAGGCTGCTGATAATAAACAATAATGATGTATCTATCCTTTCATACAGATAGCCGCTAAGGAAAAATCCTGCCATCAGCCCAAGTCCGTACGTTGCGGCATTATTAACGGCCTGGCCCAGCGTCTTGGTTTTATCCGGTGACAGTGAATCAATATATAAAATACTTGCCACATGAAATGTTCCGTATGTTACTGCATGTAAAACCTGTGAAATCAGGATTACAGCGTCAGACCGGGCGAAAAACAGAATAAACCATCTTAGTGCAGCTACAATAAAAGAAAATGTAAGTACTTTTTCAGGTGAAAAGGTCTTAAATATTTTATCTGATTTGATCATTACAAGTATTTCGGCTGTTGAAGCCAGGGCCCAGGCAATTCCTATGAATGTATTGCTGTGGCCCAGGTTTTCAAGGTGTATGGAAAAGAAACCGTAATATGCTCCGTGACTTACCAGCATCAAAAAAGCACAAATCAGGAAAATAATAACGCGAATGTTTAAAAGCGATTTTGCGGCCGGTGCAAGGGGATCTTCTTTTGTAATTTTGATATCCGGTATTTTAACTGAGATAACTGCTTGAAGCAGGGAGCCCGCAAGAATCAATGCAAGTATTAACTTAATGGAATATATATCTATTATTTTACCAAGGACAACTACAACTGTGATGAAACCGATAGAACCCCAGGCCCTCACCTTTCCATAGCTTTTCTTGTTTTTTCCCAAAACATCCATGGAAAACGCTTCCAGAAAGGATATTATCGGGGCGTAGAAAATGCCGTAAAATGCAGTAATCAATAGCATTGCCCAAAAGTCGGTTGTATAAAGATAAAAAACCCATATGATTGTGCTGATAATATTACACAAAATATATATGGGTCTTCTGATTTGAAATCGGTCTGCCAGAACTCCCCAGACTAAAGCAAACAAAACCAGTGTTACGGATCTCAAGGCCGACAGGGCGCCGATTTGAAAACCGCTAAAGCCGATATGATAGCAATATAGATTAAAATAGGGTAAAAATATGCCGAGTACACCAAAATATAAAAAATACTGCGATGAGATAACGGATTTTAATGATCCATAGTGATTTCTGCTCATGTTGTTTTTTGGTGATCGACTTGTTTGATGCTTTAAAATATGCTGGGTTCTTGCATTACAGGTTGGTGAAGAAAAAATTTTTGATATCCGTCCATTGATGACGCCGAGGGATATCTGAAATTTCGAGACCTTCGAAAAGTGGCGTTTCGAAGTCTACGCTTATCTGCAAAGGTCTCGGGTCGGGGTCCGGTTTTTCAGACCCTTGGATAACATTAACCCTACAACGCAACTTACCAGCTTTATTTAGCAACAGCTTCTTTTTGTGTCATGCGATATCGTTGCGGGTTACGGGTTGCGCGTTTCGTGTTATTAGTCGGAACATTTGTCTGGATTTAAAACCCGCAACTCGTAACCCGGAACACTTACTTGATAGGCAAACAAACAAGTTAAAAAAAACGCGTTATGGTTAGCGATAACTGTCGTTGTAAGGTTAAATTATTCAACGTTTACTGTAATCTGTTTCGGTTTCTCTTCTTCAGGTTTGGGAATTTCAATTTCAAGAATACCGTCTTTAAACTTTGCCTTAATTTTATCAGGCTGAACAAGGTGCTGCAGATTAAACGATCTGCTGAATATACCGAAACATCTTTCCTTTCTAAAGTAACTCTCTTCCTTAATCTCTTTGTCTTCTATCCGTTCTCCCTTTAGCGTAAGTACATTGTCCTTCACTTCAACTGAAACTTCTTCCTTTTTTATTCCTGGAAGCTCCGCCTTTACAATTACCGCATCTTCGGTCTCGTAAATATCCACCGAAGGTCTCCAGGCGCACATGCTAATGTCGTCATCCATATCAGCAGTGCGTGAAAAAGATTCATCAAATATACGGTTGATGCGGTCCTGTAGAGCCGCCACATTTCTAAAAGGATCCCATTTTACTATTGTCATAATAACACCTCCTTTTACATTGTAAAATAAAACGGCTCTTCTCCAAATTAGTTGGAGAAGAGGATTCGAGGATTCAAGGGGTCAAGGGTTCAAGTGAATGCAAACGGCTTGATACAGATGACATAAACACTTGCGTTTTCTGTGCCCTTACTCTTTAATATTTTCAAAGTATGTCTATATAAAAACACGGTTCCAAGAGTAAGGGATTTTTCTGTATGTATTTGTTCTTCGGTCATTTTCACTCGAACCCTTGAACCCTTGAACCCTTGAACCCTTGAACCCTGATCAATCGACCAACTCTTTGGGAGATGATCCAATAAAACTAATCACAGCCGATAGCTTGTCAATATAGTCTCTTTACATAGTCTCTTTACAAATTTGACAAATTTGTGTTTTCGTGTTAATTTCCTAGAAAATAAACAAATTATCCATAACATCCAGGAGTCGAAAATGGACTATATCAAAATACGATTTGGCAACGATTTTGATCAATTAAGTTCCAAATTGGAGAGAACCTTTGAGGAGATGTTCAGGCCTCGACCGGTGAGTCCTATGTTCACATCTTCCGAACGTACATGGAACCCTCAAATGGATATTTATGAGACCACGGATGAAATAATTATTCAAGCTGAGATTGCAGGAGTAGATAAAGAAAATCTTGAAGTAGAAATCAACAGTAAAGCTGTTAGAATTTATGGGAAACGTAGTGAGATTCCCCTTGAAGAAAATGCAACCTACAGGCTGGCTGAAATCCAGTACGGAAAATTTGAGCGGATTCTTTTTCTTCCGACACCCATAGATACCGAAGTTGTAACATCATCATTTTCAAATGGTTTTCTTAAGATTCGGCTTACAAAAATTCCTGTTGATATAACACATAAAATACCTATTACGGACGGATAGCTTTTATAGGTTCAATTACTCACTAAGAAAGCTTAATTTCGGAGGCAAGTATGGCAGATCAGAATTCATCCACCGATTTTACAACCGAAAATATCCCCCAAATTCTTCCTATCATCCCTTTGTTTGATGCGGCTCTTTTTCCCAAAATGGTTTTACCCCTGGTTGTTATGCAGAATGAATCGATTCGATTAATTGATGAAGCAATGGCAAAAGACCGTGTTATCGGGCTTCTTGTTTCTAAAAGTAAGGCAAAAGAACCTATTAAACCCGAAGATGATTTAGCAAAAGTCGGTACAAGCGCCCTGATTCTTAAAATGGCAAAAACCGAGGATAACAGAACTCAAATGCTGGTACAGGGGTTAAGCAGATTTAGAGTAATATCTTTTGAAAAGGAAAAACCTTATCCACAGGCCCGGGTTGAACATATTGGTGAAAAAGAAGAAAAAGACAATGAAATCGAAGCACTTATGTCAAACCTCACAAAGTTGTTCAGCAGAATCGTCGAGATTTCACCCGGTCTGCCCCAGGAAATCGGAGAAATGTCCAAGTCGATACAGGAACCGGGAATCCTGGCCGATATGGTTGCTTCCACCATTAATTCTACGGCTGAAGAAAAACAGAAAGTACTTGAAATTGTTGGTGTAAAAAAAAGGTTAAAAGAGGTTACCCGCCTGGCCAACCACCAGCTTGAGATCCTTGAACTCGGAAACAAGATTCAATCCCAGGTCAAGGGAGATATGGACAAAAGTCAAAGAGAATATTATCTCAGACAGCAACTAAAAGCGATAAAAGAAGAACTGGGAGAAAAGGATGAAGTAACAGTTGAGATAGAAGATTACAAAGTAAAAATTGAAGAAAAGAATCTTCCCGAGGAAGCCAAAAAAGAGGCTGAGCGTGAACTTAGCCGTCTTTCCCGCATGCACCCATCTTCTGCTGAATACACGGTCGCTTCAACCTATCTTGACTGGATAACATCCCTGCCCTGGCATGACAGCACACAGGATAATTTAGACATTAAAAAGGCAAGAAAAATTCTGGATGATGACCATTTCGATCTTGAAAAACCTAAAAAGAGAATCATTGAATATCTTGCCGTGCGAAAGTTAAAACCTGATTCAAAAGGACCTATTTTGTGTTTTGCAGGTCCTCCCGGTACCGGTAAAACATCCTTAGGTCTCTCCATCGCCCGTGCTCTGGGGCGTAATTTTTTCCGTATTTCACTGGGGGGTGTAAGGGATGAAGCCGAAATCAGGGGGCATAGACGTACTTATGTCGGCGCGCTTCCGGGCCGTATTATTCAGGGAATCCGAAGGGCGGGATCTAACAATCCGGTTTTTATGCTGGATGAAATAGATAAGGTGGGAAGCGATTTTCGCGGTGATCCTTCATCAGCATTGCTTGAAGTTCTAGATCCAGAACAAAACTTTTCTTTTTCCGATCACTATCTTGATGTGTCCTTTGATCTGTCAAAAGTAATGTTCATCACAACTGCAAACATTCTTGATACAATACCGCCGGCCTTAAGGGATAGAATGGAAGTCCTTCAGCTTTTAGGGTATACTGAAGATGAAAAAATAAATATTGCAAACCGCTATCTTATACCCCGCCAGCGACAGGCTCATGGCCTGAAGGCGGACCAGATATCTTTTGCAAAGAGTGCAGTCAAACGAATAATCACAGGATACACCAGGGAAGCGGGTTTAAGAAACCTGGAGCGGGAGATCGCAACCATATGCCGTGGTGTCGCCACAACCATTGCTGAGGGAGAGGCGAAATCGATATCGATAAAGGTCCTTAATCTCTCGAAATACCTTGGCCCGGTTCGAATTTCTTCCGAAGAAAAATCCAGGATTTCAACCCCTGGTGTTGCCATGGGACTTGCCTGGACCCAGACCGGCGGAGAACTTTTATTTATTGAAGCCACATCTATGAAAGGGAATAAGGGCCTCACCCTGACCGGTCATTTAGGGGATGTCATGAAAGAATCTGCAACAACCGCACTGAGCTTCATACGGTCGAATACGGCCGCTCTAAAAATCCCTGAAGATTTTTTTGAAAATAAGGATATTCACATCCACATACCGGCAGGTGCAATACCCAAAGACGGTCCTTCAGCGGGAGTTACTATGATGACCGCTCTGGCTTCACTTTTGACCAATCACACCATCAGGAAAGATCTTGCGATGACCGGTGAAATAACGTTAAGAGGACAGGTGTTGCCTGTGGGAGGTGTAAAGGAAAAGGTTCTTGCAGCTCATCGTGCAGGCATAAAAACCCTTATTCTACCTCAATGGAACCAAAAAGACTTAGAAGACATACCTAAAAAGGTTCAAAAGGAAATTAAATTCCATTTTGTAGAAAAGATGATGGATGTTTTAAAGATTGCGCTTGATCATAAAAAATAGCGGGTAATAATATGAATAAAAATGTTTTATCAGGATATATTGTGCTGGGTATTTTGCTTGCGCTTTATTTAAGCGGCTGCACTAGTGTAACGCCTTCACCCGGGCATACAGCCAAGCCTAAACCTTATAAGGTTTTTGGGAAATGGTATCAACCTGTTTCACATTCACATGGTTTTCACCAGAGAGGGCTGGCTTCATGGTATGGCAAGAAGTTTCACGGCAATAAGACTTCAAATGGTGAAACTTATGACATGTACAAGGTTTCTGCAGCGCATAAAACACTCCCTTTTGATACTTATGTCAGGGTACATAACCTTGCAAACGGCAAAGAACTTGATGTCAGGATAAATGATCGGGGTCCCTTTGTTCGCGGACGAATCATTGATCTTTCATATGAAGCCGCCAAACAACTTGGAATTGTGGGTCCTGGGACAGCTCTGGTTGAAATTGCCGCCCTGGGGACTGCAATTAAACCAAAGGTAAAAAACGCAGCCGAAACATCATATAAACCGGTTGACTATTACAATGGGAATTTTACCTTTCAGGTCGGTGCTTTTTTAGAAAGGCAAAACGCTGAAAAGCTCAAGGCAAAGCTGGATCAAAAATATAAAAATGCTCATATCGCCACATTTGATAACGGCAGCGAAACTTTTTACAGGGTACGGGTCGGTAAATTTTCGACGTTGGAACAGGCGACAGTACAAGAAAAAATTATGACAGATGATGGATACGATCCGATTATTATAGCGGAGTAGGTACCATTAACTCAAGTTATCATTATTTGAATATCGAACAAGGAATTTCGAATTAAGAAGTATCTCTTTTCATTTTTTACTTCGACATTCATAATTCCTTGTTCGATATTCTGCGGTTCAAAAACGTTAACAAAATTAATTTTATTAAAAAAACTAAAAAGTTACGATTTGTTAAAAAACGAATGTATAAAAAAAGTGCCTAAAATGGGCGTTTCCAGCCAAAAACTTGATAGGGTTGTTTTCCTGGACAGAGACGGCGTAATAAATCTCGATTCTCCGGATTATATAAAGAACTGGTCCGAATTCAATTTTCTACCAGGAAGTATTGAAGGGATAAAACAACTGACCTTAAACGGATTTACCTCTATCGTCATTTCAAACCAGTCTGTTATTAACCGTAAAATGGTATCTTATGATGATCTTGAATATATCCATACTATGATGAAAAATAGCATCAAATCCAATGGCGGCATTATCAAAGACATTTTTTTCTGCCCACACATGCCTGAGGATGAATGCGACTGCCGCAAACCGAAGCCGGGATTGATTTACAGGGCTCAAAAAACTTACAGTATAGATCTTGCATCTTCGGTTATGGTGGGGGACAGCGCAAAGGATGTAGAGTGTGCACGTAATGCCGGATGTCGTAAAGCTATCCTGGTCAAAACCGGAAATGGAGCTGAAGCTGAAAAGACTCTTGCGGAAAAGAAAATTTACCCTGACTACATCGCTCAGGATCTTTACGAAGCTGTTGAATGGATTATCGAAATAACAGTGAGCTAAAGTGACCAAAGAGGCAATAAGATAAAAGCCAGAAGATAGATGATGTATGGAGGAATGCTTTGCTCAATGACTGCTTCGCTTAAAGACCGTTCCCTTCGGGAACTTGATGACCGCTTCGCTTGAAGCTTAAAGGCCGAAGGCCGCTTTAAACCACACAATGGCGATCTTTAAGTCCTGAAAGGACGCTCTTCAAGCCCTAACAGGGCGCTCTTCAAGTCCCCGGAGGGACGCTCTTTGAGAATTGCCCAGGCAAAACCAATTATCGCTAACCGCGCCCAAAGGACGAGGTTTCAAAAATCGAATGAGTAATTCCCGCCCCTTGACCACCCTTGAAGGTCAACTGGAAAAAATAATATACCATAACAAGGAAAATCACTATACCATCGCAACACTGAAAACCGGCAAGACACAAAGCCTTGTGACTATTCTTGGTTATATGCCTGATCCGAACCTGGGGGAAGCGCTTAAAATTGCGGGATCATGGGAGACCCATCCCAAATTCGGACAACAGTTAAAAATCGATTCATTTGAGGTGATCCTCCCGGCGACGATAGAAGGCATTAGAAGATACTTGGAATCCGGCTTTATTAAAGGAATAGGTCCAAAGACGGTTGCCAGGCTGATAAACCATTTTGAAGATAATACACTTGAGGTTATAGAAAATAATCCGGAAAAACTGCTCGAAGTTAAGGGGATAGGAAAGGCAAATGCAGATATAATAACCGGTGCATGGAAAGAACACCATGGATTAAGAAGACTCATTAAGTTTCTGCAGGAAAACAGGATAAAAACATCTTACGCTGCGAAAATATTCAAATTATACGGTCAAGATGCTGTAGAAACTATCCGCAATGATCCTTTTCTCCTGGTAAACGATTTTCCGAAAATAGGTTTTTATATAGCTGATTCTATTATGCAGAATACAGGGATTCCTGTTGATGAATCGAAAAGGGCAAAGGGCTGTGTTATGCATCTTATGCAGCAGTCCTCAGATGAAGGAAATATTTTTATATATAAAGATCAATTAGTTGAAAGCTGTGAAAACCATTTTAAAATAGCACCTGATATTGCCCGTGATTCAATAAAAACCCTTATTGGCTCCGGTGAACTGGTGATTGAAAAAGATCCCTGTGATACCAACGCAAATGCTGTTTATTTAAAACCGCTTTATCAGGTAGAAGTGGGTATAGCAAACAAAGTTAAAGCGCTTTTATCGATACCTGCTTTGTATACAGGACTTGATTCAAGGCAAATTACCCTGGAAGTTTTAAAAAAACTTGCTATTAAACTCTCTTCTGAGCAGCTTACAGTGCTTGAAGGAATTTTTTCTCATCGTGTAGCAGTAATAACCGGAGGTCCCGGAACAGGTAAAACGACCCTCATAAAATCTATTACAGCTGTTTTCGATGCCCTTGGTAAAACCCTGCGCCTTGCTGCTCCTACAGGCCGGGCTGCAAGACGTATCTCTGAAGTTACCGGTCGAAATGCCTCAACAATCCATAAGCTTTTAGGATATAATTTTACAGATGGTCTTTTTGCAAAGAATCAGGATAATCCCATTGATGCCGATGCGGTAATAGTAGATGAAGCCTCAATGATAGATACTTTTTTAATGTTTCATCTTCTTCAGGCAGTTCATATGGAATCGATGCTGATTCTCGTGGGAGATGTGTTCCAGCTTCCCTCTGTAGGACCTGGCAATATTCTTTCCGATATGATCAAATCGAAAAAAATAGTAACTTTTGAACTTAAGAAAATATACAGGCAGGCCCAGGAGAGTCCGATAATAGTTAATGCCCACAAAATTCGCCGGGGGGAGTCGCCTGATTTAGAAAAGCCGAGTGACCCGGAAAATCTCACGGAATTTTATTTCATTGAGCAAAATAATCCGGATACGGTTGTAAAGACAATAGTTGAATTGTGTTCAAAGAGTATTCCTGATAGCTTTAATTTTGACCCTGTAAATGAAATTCAGGTTCTAACACCCATGCACAAAGGCGTGGTCGGGACGTTCAACTTAAACCAGGTACTCCAGAAGAGATTGAACCCAAATCCGGTTCTACTTGAAAAAACAGGCAGCACTTTCAAGCTTGGCGACAAGGTCATGCATCTTATAAACAATTATCAAAAGGAGATTTTTAACGGTGATATAGGAACGGTCTGTGATATTGACCAAAAAACCAACTCCCTTTCTGTAAACTACTACGGCAGGATAGTGGACTATGATTTTTCAGAAATGGACGAAATATCTCTGGCATATGCCATATCTGTCCACAAGTCACAGGGATCTGAATATCCGGCGGTTATCGTACCGATAATGACCCAGCATTTTGCCCTTCTCCAGAGAAACCTTTTGTATACCGCAATAACCAGGGGTAAAGAACTTGTAGTCCTAATAGGCTCTCGGAAAGCCCTTTTAATTGCTTTGAATAACGACCGGCCGCAAAAGCGGCTTTCCAGCCTGGCAAACAGGCTGATGGGAAGGTAATTGAGGGTGAAAAATCAGGTTATACATCTGTGTCAGGAGGTGCGGGCATGGGAATTTTAATAAATTCTATTCCCTCTTCCTTTAGTGTCTTTTCTTCTTCTTTTGTACTGACACCTCTTATATTTCGCGGCTCAACGGCCCCATAATGTATCTTCAAGGCTTCTTTTGCAAAATCGCATCCTACGTCATCAAAATTCTCTTTTACAAAATCGACTATTTTCATGCTTATTTTTTCAAGCTCCGTCTGCTTAGAAGAAAAATTTGCTGGATTTTGAGACGATTTTATGGCAAAGGTGGATGGAATTCTGGAAATGCAAGTGTCATTACAAATCGGGCATGTAACAAGCCCCCTTTTTTTCTGATCCTTATAGGTATGGTCGTCTTCAAACCAGCCTTCAAAAGCATGACCGGAGGCGCATTGCAGATCGTAAGCTATCATAAAATAAGACCTTACTAATAAAATGAAACATCATTGTTATTAAAAATTAAGGAGTAAGGGCAGAGAAGACGCAAGTGTTTATGTTATCTGTATCAAGCCGTTTGCATTCACTTGACCCCTCGAATCCTCTTCTCCAACTAATTTGGAGAAGAGCCAAAAATATTATCCGGTTTTTATATCATATATTTCAACATTTTTAAAGAAGTTATTGACATATTCAATTTTTTCAACACAATATTAAACAATAAGTCTGTTTCTATTTTCGTCAAATCCTTAATTTAAAAGAGAGTGCCGGTTATGAAACTTATCATTAGATTATTTGCTTTTGTTGGATTTTTGTTAATTTTTTTTTCCACCACCATCCATGCCGAAACCTTATATGTCAGTGACATTTTAAAATTAACAGTCCGGACAGGCAAAGGATCGAGCTATAAAATACTAGCTGTCATTCAGTCTGGTGACGCGGTGGAAATATTACAACCGGAGGATGAATGGGCTCTGGTCAGACTACCTGACGGGAAAGAAGGTTGGGTAATAAGCCGGTATCTTACCGGTAAAATAACAAACAATATTAAATTGAGCAGGCTCCAAAGAAAACACAAAACCCTTACGGTTCAAATCGCTGCCCTGCTTGAAGAAAACACAGAACTTAAAAGGGAAAACAAGAAATTAGGCTCAGAAATTGCTAAAACTCAAAAAGATACCAAAGAGCTTAAGGGTTCTTATAAAACTCTTAAAACAGAGTCTGCCGGTTATTTAAAATTAAAATCAAAACATGAAAAAACAGCCTCACAGCTTGTCGAAAAGACGAAAGCTGCTGAAAAATTCGAAAAGGAACTGACAAAACTTGAGCTCGGACGAACAATCAGATGGTTTTTAACAGGCGCAGGTGTGCTCCTTCTCGGTTTTTTAATGGGCTATGCTACTAAACGTCAGCGCCGAAGACCAACATTACGTTAGAGATACTATATCTCCAAGTTGAAGGTTATGTATTCAGGGTTGAAAATAAAAAAACCTTGAGCCAGTTTCAAAACGCCCCATTTTGTCCAATCTCTGCGTCAGGCTCGAATTTTAATCCTCGAAATACTACATGTATTCCTGTGGTTAAAATTTTCGCCTTCCTTGACCTTGAACAGATAAGCGCAGACTTCGAACTGAAACGTTTTGAAACTGGCTCCCTTGATATGGAAATTAAAACAGACTTTTTGATAATTGGAAGCGGCATAGCGGGTCTTTCGTTCGCCTTAAAAGTTGCTGAATTCGGGAATGTTGCTTTAGTAACTAAAAAAGAAGCCATGGACAGCAGTACCAACCTGGCTCAAGGTGGAATTGCGTCTGTCTTTGGCAGCCACGACTCATTTGAACTTCACATCCAGGATACACTGTCTGCCGGGGATGGTCTCTGCAACAGGGATGTTGTAGAGATGGTTATTAAAAACGGCCCCTCCGGGGTTAATGATTTAATAAATCTGGGGGTGAAGTTCAATCCGGCCAAAAAAAAATCCGCAATATCACAGACCTCTGAATTTGATCTTGGACTTGAGGGAGGACACTCACAAAATCGTATAGTTCACGCCCAGGATATGACAGGAAAGGAAGTTGAAAGGGTCCTTGTAAATCGCGTTAAAGATCACAAACGAATCAGCCTGTATGAGAATCACATTGCGATCGATCTTATCACCTGTTCCACCCGGATGAAAAGAGGGCTTGTTACAACTACTCATGAAGACTATTGCTGTGGAGCATATGTTCTTGACAGAAAAACAAAACTTGTAAAAACCTTTTCCGCCAACATAACTCTTCTTGCAAGCGGAGGAAGCGGTAAGGTGTATCTTTACACCAGTAATCCCGACATCGCCACCGGAGACGGAATTGCAATGGCATACAGGGCGGGAGCAACGGTAGCAAACCTTGAATTTGTCCAATTTCACCCGACCTGCCTTTACCATCCTGAAGCTAAAAACTTCCTTATCTCAGAAGCTGTAAGGGGTGAGGGGGGAATTCTTATAGACGCTTCAGGAAATCCCTTCATGGAAAAATATGACCCCCAGAAGGATATGGCATGTCGTGACGTGGTTGCCCGTGCAATCGATTCAGAACTTAAGAAAAGCGGTGATGATTTTGTATTTCTCGATATATCCCATAAAAATGCTGATTTTGTGAAAAAGCGTTTCCCAAATTTATACGAAAGATGTCTTGCTTTTGGTATAGACATGACGCTCGAACCGCTCCCTGTTGTCCCTGCCGCTCATTATATGTGCGGTGGTGTTGCAACGGACGTGTTCGGCCAAACCGACATTCACAGGCTGTATGCTGTAGGTGAAACAGCCTGTACAGGACTCCACGGCGCAAACAGGCTCGCCAGCAATTCCCTGCTGGAAGCACTTGTCTATGCCGACAGGGCTGCAGGACAGGCTGTAAAAGATTTAAAGACACTAGATTTTAAAGCTACACCCGAACCGTCTTCCTGGGATGAAGTCGGCACAACCGACAGTGATGAACTTATCATGGTTTCTCATAACTGGGATGAAATCAGACGGCTTATGTGGAACTATGTAGGAATTGTCAGATCCGATAAACGCCTGGCCAGGGCCCAGCGGCGCATTGAAATCATCCAAAACGAAATCAGGGAATATTACTGGAATTTCAGGGTGGTGGCAGATCTTATTGAGCTGAGGAATATAGCTGTCGTGGCAGAGCTGATTATAAGGTGTGCAATACACAGAAAGGAAAGCCGCGGGCTGCATTATAACATTGAATATCCTTCCCGTGACGATAAGAGGTGGCAGAAGGATACGGTTTTACGAAGGTCTTTTGTGGGGTAAGGGAGTGATGAGCGTCACTACGTGACTTTAGGAGCGGCCTTCGGCCTTGATGAGTGTCCCTTCGGGACTTAAGGAGCAGCCCTTCGGGCTTTGAGGAGTGTCCCTTCGGGACTTAATGAGCGGCCTTCGGCCTCAAGTTTTTGCCTTAAGCGAAGCGCTCCTCAAACGTAGTGATCTTCAAGCAAAGCGGTCATTGAGCGAAGCGCTCCTCAAGTGAAGCGATCATTGAGCGAAGCGCTCAGCTTTTCTATATTGTCATGTTTATTTTAATTAGGAAAAAAAATTTATGTTAAATCAAATTATAATTTTAATTATCCTGCTATTATTATCAGGATTTTTCTCTTCAGCGGAAACCGCACTCTTTTCCATAAGCAAAGCAAAAGCAAAGCATCTTACCAAGCAAAAGGGGAGAACCAATGCGCTCATTAATATGATGAAGCAAGACCCACATAAGCTTTTAACCACGATCCTTATTGGCAATAACGTTGTTAATGTCGGCGCATCCGCACTGGCAACCGCCATGACAATAAAAATTGTTTCTAGTAATGCGGTAGGTATTGCTACTGGAATAATGACGTTGCTTATATTAATCTTTGGCGAAATATTTCCGAAATCGGTTGCCACGAGAAACAACATTTTAATTGCAAGGCTCGTGATCTTTCCGGTTTACTGGCTGTCAATCCTTTTTTTTCCGGTTATAAAGTTCTTAAATTTTATTCCGATGCTCACTGGTAAAATTAAGAGTAAATCGAAAATAACAGAAGAAGAATTGATGACCTTTGTAGAGGTTGTGGAAGAGGAAGGAGAAATCGGGAAAGAAGAGAAAGAACTGATTCATAATATCTTTGAATTCGATGATACAAATGCTTCCGAGATAATGACCCCGCGAGCCGATATGTTTGTAATCGAAGCCGGCGAAAAACTCAGGCTGGAAGACACGGTAAAATCAGGGTTTACAAGAATTCCGGTGATCGAAGGGGATATCGATCATGTTATCGGCATCCTGAACATAAAGGATCTTTTTATCCGCCAGCCGGCATGTGGCGAAGAGATTGATATCAGAAATATAATGCGCAAACCTTATTTTGTCCCTGAATATAAAAAACTCGATTCACTCCTGCAACAGTTCAAGAAAAGAAAAGACCATCTGGCGATTGTTATAGATGAACATGGCGGAGTATCAGGGCTGATAACGCTTGAAGATGCCCTTGAAGAAATTGTCGGGGAAATAAGCGATGAGACAGATAAAGATGAACCGCATATTACAAGGGTAAAAAAAGGCGAATGGATTGTTCTGGGCAAGTCTGAGATTGATGAAGTAAACGAGGAGATAAAAATGGATATTCCTGATTCACAGGTATATGACACCTTTTCAGGATTTATTCTTGATCAAATTGAAAGAATCCCTCATGAAAATGAAGAGATTCAAATTGAGGACTTTACTGTTATCGTAAAGGAAATGGATGGCAACAGGATAAAAAAGTATATTGTTAAAAAAAACGATAGTACAGTTGCCGGATAATATTATTCCCTGGTTTATATTGAAATTGCAGAAGCCCCGATAAATCGGGGCTTCTTAATTCTGACTCTTTGGTAAAGAATGAAGGTGTTCTGTTGAATAAAGAAGCAAAGAAGATCATGGGGCTGACCATAGGATCCCACAGCCTTGTCCATTTGTTTGAGGGCGTATTGCCTCCGCTGATTCCACTGGTTATCACAGAGTTTAATACAGACTACTTTCATCTCGGCCTGATTGTGACGGTATTCTCGTATGCTTTCGGGTTGGGCTCCCTTCCGGCAGGTATCATTGCCGATAAGTTGGGACCACGCCGTCTGATATCGATGTATCTTTTTGGTGCAGGCCTGTTCTCTATCCTTGTTTGGCCGATCCATACGCTATGGACCTACGGCATTATTATGGGATTCATCGGCCTGTGCTGCAGCACTTATCATCCTGCCGCAAACACACTTATTTCCCTGGCCATGACTAATAAAGGACGCGCCTTTGGTATCCATGGCATTGCCGGCAGTCTGGGCGTTGCCTGTGTGCCGCTATTATCCGCGTGGATCGGTTCGATTCTCGGCTGGCGTGTACCCCATGTTTTTTATGGGCTGATCGGGATATTTCTTGGTATTTATTCACTTAGTGTCGCCGAACATCGTGCTCCATCAATGGGGAAATCAGACGACAAGGTACGGACCGTAAGGCTTGATAGGAGGGCTTTTTATACAATCTGTATCTTTTTCTTGTCCGCAACGGCATTGGGCCTGACCTATAAGGGGATAATGACGTTTTTACCTGTTTATATGGGAACACGGGTGAAACTGTCTTTCATGAATTTGAACACCGTAACCCTTGGCGGCACAGTTGCAACCCTGGCACTGGCATCGGGTGCAGCAGGACAGTATTTGGCCGGTCGTCTGGTGGACAGGTACAGTGCCGAACGACTTTATCTCGGCGCGGTTGTCATTGGTATGACTTGTGTGTTTGCTATGGCAATCACTGCCAATGCCTTGCTGGTAGCTATAGCTGTTGTTTATGCTTTTTTCTATTTTGCTACACAACCCATCCAGAATTTAATGCTTTCCCGCTATCTGCCGGCGCACAGGCAGGGATTAGGGTACGGCATCCTTTTTTTCCTTACCTTTGGTGTCGGTTCCACTGCTGCCGCTGTATCCGGCTATATCGCAGATCGACTGGGGTTGGAGGCTGTATTCATTTTTATGGGACTGTGCTTTATGATGTCGGCATTCATGGTTTTGCTCCTGGTGCTGCGTGCCGGCAGTCGCAGGTAATCCAGGGCGACAGATAAACTCACGGCCAAATAGCATAGCAAACTTCTTCAAGCCATCAACAGTTTGCAAATTCTCATTATCCTTTTTTTTATTGCCCGAATTCGTATCAAGATCCAGAATGACCCCTGGCTGTGGTGTTTTTTAATTGACTAAACTGTTACGGTGTAGGGTAACCTGCGTTTCTGCCGCTACTCGAGACCTTTGCAAAGTCAGGCTTAAATTTTGGCACTTTAGTGACACGAAGTGAAGCATCAGCGCTAACCTTTAGCGCTATCCTCGATCCGCCTCAGGCGGACCTGTGGTTAATCCGCCTTAGGCGGATCGCCTTCCTTGAACTTGAGCAGATAAGCGCAGACTTCGAAAATCAGCATTTTTCAAAGGTCTCTACTCTTTACTCTTTGTTGGAAGACGTACTTCGATTTTAAACCCCTCTTTTGTATTTAAAGCTTCAATCATCCCTCCGTGCTTTATAATGATTTTTTTTGCAATGGCCAGACCCAGGCCCGAACCGGATTCAGAGGATTGTTCTGTACGGTAAAAGGGTTCGAAAATGCCTGTCAGCTCCTCCTCGGACAGGGACTCGAAGGAATTTGTAACGCTGATTTTCAAAAAACCTTGTTTAGTGCACATTTTCACGGCCACAGCACCCTTTTCGAGTGTGAACTTGAAGGCATTATCCAGAATGTTGGAGAGCGCTGTGCGAAGGGCATCTTTATTACCGGGAAGGGGAGAATCAAATGACAGATCCGTGGCCATGTGCAATTTTTTACTTTCAATAACGGGTCTGAAGTGTTCCAGAACCTCATTTAAGAGATCCGAAAGATTGATGCTTTCAATTTCTGAAGATATTTCCTGGATATCAAGCTTTGATAGTGCCAGGATGCGGCCTATGAGGTGATCCAGTTCACTCACATCCTCTCTTATTTCGTCTAAATGCCTGTAGCAACCTTCATACTCTCCACGCTTAATTTTCTCCTTGAGAAGTTCTTCTGCGACACGGACCCTTGCAAGAGGACTCCTCAGTTCATGGGATATATTGGCTGTAAGCTCTCTGCCGCCCTGGATCATCCTTTCCAACTTATCCGCCATCCGGTTAAAAGAGCGACCCAGTTCTCCGATCTCATCTTTGCCCTTAACCGTAACCCTGTGGGAAAGGTCCCCGTCTGCGATTTGTAAGGCCGACTGTGTAAGTCCTTTGACCCGTTTGGTAATCATCCTTGATACCGGAATAATAAGAAGAGCAATAACAACTGCGATTGAGACAAGGCCGAGTGCAAAACCCTTTTCAGGTCGGTGGCGATCCATTTTTTCAAAAAGCATATGGAGTGTACCCGCTTTTGCTTTTCCTATATCAGCCGGAAGAGTAGTATAAAATTCCCAACCTCTTTTGAAACTGCGGTGAATTTTAATATTACCGGAATCCGTTGCATCTCTTTTAGGAAGCTCTGATGTAAGGTGCGGTATGTCGCCTGAAAAGGATTTTAAAAGCGTTGTTCCGTCATGAGCAGTCAGCCATACCTTTGCTTTGTATATTTCCCCAAGGCGATGGATGTAATCTGTCAGCAATTCATTTTCAGCGAGTTGCGTTTCCGGTTTTGCTTTGATTTTTTCCTCAAGGAGCTCTTTTGCTATCAGGGTCTTGGCTTTAGTGTATTGTTCGAAGCGGGAATGAAAGTGTCTCCCGGCTGAAAATAGAAAGAGACCGAAAACCAGGATTTCGGTTACGATAAGAACCAGTATAAAGGATAAGAATATCTTAATGTAGAGTTTTCCGGGTTTCACGATTCATCCACAAACATATAACCCGTTCCCCAAACGGTTTTAATTACTTTCCGGAAACGGGGATAAGATTCCAGTTTTGCTCTCAACTTGCTGATATGAACGTCTATGCTCCTGTCAAAGGCTTCAAAATCCCTTCCACGAGCAAGATTCATAAGTTTGTCACGACTCAGCACAATATTGGGATGTTCCATAAGTGTCTCTATAAGCTTGTATTCTGTTGAGGAGAGCTCCACTTCTTCATTTTCCACAAAAAGGGTCTGCTTCGCCTTGTTGAGCACCAGGCCCCCCGCCTCGATAAACAGGTTTTCGTCTTTCAGGTGATCCTCTTTCTCCCGGGGAAGACCTCTCCGCAGTACAGCTTTCATTCTGGCTACCAGTTCTCTGGGATTGAAGGGTTTGGGGAGGTAATCGTCCGCCCCCAGCTCAAGGCCCACAATTCGGTCCGTATCCTCTCCTTTTGCCGTAAGCATGATAACAGGTATGGAAAAATCCGTGCGGATCTCTTTAAGGATTTCCAGACCATCCTTTTTAGGCAACATGATATCCAATATGGCTATGTCCGGGGTTTCCGTTCGGATTGTTTCCAAAACGGATGACCCGTCGGCAAGGGCCAGCACCCGGAAACCGTAATCCTCAAGATATTCCCTGAGAAGCTTGCGGAGTTTTTCATCGTCGTCAACGATTAAAACCTTTTTTTTCATAGATGTCACCTCTTTTTACTCACTTTTACAATTATTAAACACTTTTTTACAATATCAAAAAACATTTTTTACAACGCCATGTTATCCTTTTCAGCAAGTTTACAAAGCAACCCAAAAACACACTAAAAAAGGAGGAACAATGAAAATGAAAAAAAGGTATTTAGTTATCGGAGCTGCTATATTGGTCATCGCTCTTATAGTAGGATGTGGGCTGTTTTCACATTATGGAAAAGAGAGGTTTTGCGACGGGGACTTTCATCCCCGATTTCACGGCAAGGACTTTTCTGAGCACGTTCTGGGGCGGCTGGACAAAAAAGTGGAAAAACTGGATCTTTCCCAAACACAACAGGAAAAATACCAGGAAATCCGGCGTCGGATAGAAGCCGATCTGGCTCAAATGAGCAAAGATCGTAAAGCTTTGTTCGTGGAAATACAAAAGGAATTCGATCGTGAGGATCCTGATGTAAATGTTGTGGCAGGCCTTTTGAAAGGAAAAATCCAGCGTTTTCCTGTCATGATGGAGGAAAAATTAGACCATTTTTTAGATTTTTACAATATGCTTAATAAGGATCAAAAGGCCCAGGTGATCGAAAAGATCAGAGAGAAGATCGAAAAAGTACATACCGGATGAGCAAGGAAGTCAGAATGCAGCAAGCCCTCATCTGAACTAAACAACCGCCTGCTAAAGCAGGTAGATTTCTTGTACGACTGAAAGTCGGTCATTTCCCGCTTATCGAGATCGTTTATCAGGGGGAAATAGGCTTAAGTTCTCTTTTTTCACAACAGAGCTCACAGAGGACACAGAGGAACTTTTTCTCCATAAGAATTTCTTCTCTGCGTTCTCTGCGCGCTCGAACGAGAGAAACGAGTGGGCGGTGAATATGTGCCCACTAACAGCATCATAACCGCTAAAGCTTTTCGCCTAAAGGCGAAAGGTCGGTATCCTTATAGAAACCGATATAGGCCCGCCGGTTCATTCCGGCAGGCGTTATATTTTTCAACAACAAGGAGAGGATTATTATCATGGATAAAAAACGATTTATAAAAATTGGGGCGGTTGTAATCGGGATTTTCATATTTGGGATACCTATATTTTTGATGGTTAATTCTTTTTCAATGAATCGGATGGTTGAGAATGAAATTGAAGAACTTATTTCAGAAGCAAAAAAAATAGAAGTTATAACGTATTCGGAAAAAGATATTGAGGGTCTTCCCGACCCTGTTCAACGATATTTCCGATATGCCTTGAAAGACGGTCAGGAATATATCAGATTTGCCAGTATGAAAGCTGTAGGAAAATTCAGAAGACCTCTTCAGAAACAATGGACAAAAATGACTACCTGCCAATATTTCACTACAAAACCCCTCGGAATGATATTTGACGCTGTTATGAAACAAAATTCTGTCATGTGGTTTGATATTCGGGACAAATACTACCGGACAAAAGGCGGAATGTTCGTAAATATGTTATCAGGCTTTAATGTTCTTAATGAATCTGATGTAAAAGAACTCAATAATACTACATTTCTTCGTTACATTGGGGAAGCAGTGATGTTCCCGACATCTTTGCTCCCGAGTGAATACATAAAATGGGAACCGATTGATAAGAATAGTGCAAAAGCCATCGTCACTGACGGCAATAATAAAGGGATTTATACGTTTTATTTTAACACTACAGGCGAAATTGTGAAATATGAATCAGATGACCGTTATGACAGAATTGACGGTAAATTTCAGAAAGCAGGGTCTGTTGCTGTCAGAAGTGATTATAAGGAAATCGATGGTATTAAAGTGCCTACAAAATTTCTCATCACACGAATTTTACCAGACGGTACTCATGAGGAATTTTGGAAAGGAGAAATTACAAACATCTACTATAACATACTCAAAAAAGAGAAGCAGTAGAAATAGAAGGGCATGTCAACGTCAATCACAGAAAGAGTTAAACAAACACATTTATTGTAACAAAATGATTAAACCACTACCTGCTAAAGCAGGTAGATTTCTTGTACGACTGAAAGTCGGTGATTTCCCGCTTATCGAGATCGTTTATCAGGGGGAAATAGGCTTAAGTTCTCTTTTTTCACCACAGAGCTCACAGAGGACGCAGAGGAACTTTTTCTCCATAAGAATTTCTTCTCTGCGTTCTCTGCGCGCTCGAACGAGAGAAACGAGTGGGCGGTGAATATGTGCCCTTTTGCAAAGGTCTCTAATCATCATCTTCGTCCCTGTAATTGCGTTTTTTAATTAAAAACCGGATAAAACCGATAACGGTTAAAAACGCCCCGGCAAGAAACAGGAACTCATAAATATGGCCTGCAAGAAAGATAAACCAGGTGGTCTGCCTGCGTTGCTGCCTGATCCATCGATCTTCGATTTCTTCCGGCGAAGCATTTAGGCTCTTAGTGAATGCTGTGTGAATTTCATTTCCCTTTTGCAGATATTCTAAAATTTCGAATATACTGTCGTCGCCATACTTATCCGAAATAAAGGCCACAAAACTGCGGCTTTCTTCATACGCCAGCATAAGGTTATTTTTATCTGTGGGAAAGCTGTGTTTCAGATCTTTCAAAGGTATATACCTGCCTGTCAGCAAAGCTTCTTCAAAAAAAGACTTTTGCGGTGCTACCAGCAGCTCGGCTACACCTTCGCTGAGCCATTGAGCCACCCCTTCGTCGAACCATCTCGGCAGATGAACACTTCTGATCTGATGGTGAAGAAGCAGATGGACCATTTCGTGTTTTAGTATTTGATCCAGTCTATGTGGACGGATGTGCAGCCTGGAGCAGTCAATGACGATAAGGTTTTGTTCCGGTGCTGCAAAAGCAACGATAAGCTTATTTCGGGTGAGTCGTTGAAAATATTCTTTATCCTGGATCAGGAACACGGCAGGTCTAAAAGGCATCTCCCAGCCAAAAGTTTTCTCCAAATCCGATTTGATAAGTGGATATATATGGACAACGTCTTCGGCGATTCCTTTTAGCGGAGGTTCAAACCGAACCGTTAATTCAGGACTTGGTAGAGATTCTAATTGAATCGCCAAAAGGGGCTGGGGCGCCGGCAGAAAAAAGATGACCAGAGAAATAAAGAGGATATTTTTCAGTTTATAAATTTTTATCGTCAAGGCATGTATCTTAAAAAAAGAATCTTATACCGATTCCTGCTTCAAAATCAAAATCCGTATCAGGCGTTAAGTTAAGAACCGGGACCAGTTCGAAAAAAGCACCTAATGATACATTTTTAAATAAGTACTCTATCCCAACCGGAATTCTGATACCTAGTTTATCATCCTTCTTTTCGCGATCAATAAATCGAAGTCCACCTCCGAAATAAAGTGGCAATTTACCATGCGGAACTTTGATTAAATCATTCATATGGTAAAG
>DAOWEJ010000019.1 GCA_030638575.1 Deltaproteobacteria bacterium
TGATCTGATGATATACGGCCGTGAACGTCTTCGTTAATCTTTACGACGGGGCCAAGGCTGCAACAGCCGATACACCGCACGCTTTCAAAAGTAAAGCACTTATCCTCTGTTGTTTCCCCGTCAGAAATGTTAAGTGCATCCTCGATTCTTTCGCGTATCCGTTCACCACCCCTGACATGGCATGCTGTGCCCAGACAGATTGAAATAATGTTTCTGCCTCTGGGCTCAAGACTGAACGTGCTGTAGAATGTGGCAACACCGTATATCTTGCTGAGCGGAATACCTATTTTTTCGGAAAGGTATTCCAGTGATGGCATGGGAAGGTAGTTATAACGCCTTTGAATTGCCTGAAGTATCATGATAACGTTTTCGGGATCATTGTTGTATTCCTCTTCAATTACCCCTTTAAGAGCATCAAATTCAACTGTGTTTTCTTGTACCTCAGCCATCTTGTCCTCCTTGACCAGTCATGGCCTGTTCCATTTCTTTCTCCTCTGGAGTGTAAAGCCTATATTTGACAGGGCAGGCCCTGGTGCACTCTCCACACCCCGTGCACTTGCTCACATCGACATAGCGCTTCTTTTTACGGATCTTTACAGTGTAGTTTCCTATATACCCGGAGACCTCCGCGACTTCGCAGTAGGTCATAAGCACAATGTTGGGATGCTGACCCACATCAACCATTTTTGGTGTTCCGATACATGCAGCACAGTCTAAAGTGGGAAAGGTCTTATCAAACTGAAGCATATGCCCACCAATGGTAGGATCCTTTTCCACCAAGTAAACTGTATGGCCGGAATTGCCGATGTCTAACGCTGCCTGCATACCGGCTATGCCTCCGCCTACAACCATGATATCCGGCAGAACGCTCACTTCACGTGTTTCAAGACTGTGGTGATATTTAACCCTGTTGATTGCTGCAGCTGCAAGAGTCTTTGCCTTCCTGGTAGCCTCATCCTCATCTTCGGTTACCCAGGAAACCTGCTCACGAACCGAAGCCATCTGGAACATATACGGATTGAGTCCTGCCCTCTGGCAAGCACTCTGAAAGGTCTTTTCGTGTAATCGCGGAGAACAGGAAGCTACCACAACTCTGTTCAGACCATATTCCTTAATATCATTTTCAATCATCTCCTGGCCTGGATCAGAGCACATAAATTTGTAATCACGAGAGACTACCACATCGGAAAGTTTGCGGGCAAAGTCTGCTACTTCCTCCACACGGACTTTATATGCGATGTTTATCCCGCAGTGGCAAATGTAAAAGCCTATTTTAATAGACATTTATGCCCCCTTTTGAGTTGAAACGATTGATTTTTTTTAGTTGTTTTTGCAAAGGTCTCTGCAAGTCTATGAACATGACGGAGAATCTCCTCCACATCCGGGGGATATTCCAGAAATGCTTCGGGTTCAGGCAGTTCCTGAGCCCGCTGGATGCTTTGCATCTTCTGGTATTGAAAAAAAGTTTTGGTAGCTGCTTACAAAATTATACCAAAAAAAAATCGTTTATCATATTTTAAATTAACTTACAAGGAAATTGTGCTATCAGCGCAGAGTAAATGCATTTGGAAAAATAGAATCGGTTTAAAAGGAGGGGCTTAAGGGTTTTTTCTCAAGACGATATCTTTTTCAGTTTGCAGGATTTATTACAGTTCCAAAGATAACATTATTTTAATAATGCGTTTACTCTGGCTATCAGAGGGCATCATGCATTCAGAATTATGCGGGTGGGATTTTCCTTAAAATAATTTCATACAGGAAGCTGTATGGTAAATGTAGTTCCTTTGCCTGGAGGGCTTTCCACCTTTATGGTCCCCTTGTGATGTTCTATTATGCCATAAACGGTTGAAAGACCCAGACCTACTCCATACCCCTCATCCTTTGTAGTAAAAAAGGGTTCATAAATGTGCGGAATATCTTCTTCCTGGATTCCTGATCCCGTATCCTTTACCTTTATTATAACAAGATTTTTCCCGGAATCGTAGCCTCCTTCAAGATAAAGAGACCCCCCTTCAGGCATGGCATCAATAGCGTTGAAAATCAGGTTAATTATACATTGTTGCAACTGGTTGGCATCTCCTTCCACCATAGGGATTTCCGGTTCGATACGAGGCTCAAGGCGAATATTGTTCAGCTCGAGTTTATGCTGGCAAAGGAGGATGCAGCGCTGTAGAAGATCTTCAATCCGTACCTGCCCAAAAGAGACCGGAGATTTTCTGGAAAATGTCAGCAAATTGGAAACAATCTGGGAACACCGCTGGGTTTCACTTTCTACAAGATCGAGATACTTACGGAACTTTTCCCGCTGGTCTTCCGCCAGAGAACCACGCCCCAGGACTCGAACCATAAGCCGGATATAATTAAGAATTCCTGCAAGCGGATTGTTAATTTCATGGACTACGCTTGCTGCCAGTCGTCCCAGAGACATCATTTTATCCTGGTGTAGTATCCTGGCCTGATTCGCAACCTCCCGTTCCAGCCTTCGGATTTCCTGAAGATCCCTGATAAAACATACCAATCCGGTTTTTCGATCGTCCTCAAACAAAACGGAAGCTGAAACCTGAACAGGAATTTTACGACCGGATGGCCGCAAAAGGACGGTTTCGTATAAAAAAAGAAAGTTTTTCCCTCCATATCCTTCACCACTTAGTTTTTCCCTAAGCTGTGTTTCTTCTCCTGGAGGAAAGAACTGCCCCAGTGTCATCCCGCTTAGAACCTCTTTTTTTGAGTAACCAAGTATTTGCTTCATGCTTCTGTTGTAGGTAACTATTTTGTCGTTTTCATCACACCCTATAATTCCGTCCATGGAGTTTTGGATTAGATTTTCCTGAAAGGAAAAGGTCCTGATCAGTTCCTGTGTAGTTTGCGCCCACCCCATTTCAAGGAGGGTTGTATGATCTTTGAGTTGTTTTCTGGAGGTGAAGCGGTCCTGAGCGCGTTTTAAGGCAAGGAAAAGGACTTCGTCGTTTATAGGTTTAGTGATAAAATCAGAAGCGTCAAGCTGAAGCGCACGTATAGCAAGATCCATCTCTCCGAAGGCGGTTGCAACTATAACTTCGATATCCGGGTCGAGCTTTTTAACAGCTTCCAGGACCTGAAGCCCATCCATCTTAGGCATTCGGATATCAGTAATAACGATATGCGGCGATATCTCTTCACACAAACGCAACCCGTTCTCGCCATCATATGCGGTCACAACCTCATATCCTGCGTCTTCCAGGGTGACGGTCATGACCTTGCAGATACCTTCTTCGTCATCGATAAAAAGTATTTTCCAGTCAAAAGAAGGTGCCATAATATAACCTAATGAAGTCGAAGCCTTTGCAAAACGGCACTTTTCGAAGTCTGCGCTTATCTGCCCGATTTCTACGCCTGCCCTGTGAAATGCGAAGCCAATTTCTCTGGGGTCAGGCTCAAATTTCGGCACGCAGTGAAGCTTTAGCGCTATCCTCGATCCGCCTCAGGCGGACCTGTGGTTGAAATTTTCGCCTTGCTTGAACTCGAACAAAAATTACCATTTATCAAAGGTCTCGAAGTTTCACCTAAAATCTACGAAGTAAGCGGTAATGAAAAAAAAAGGGGGAAATTCTTGTTCAATCCAGATTCCAAAAACCAATATCTTTTTATATATTGAACATAAATATAAGATCTTTGCAAAACTTTTTTATATATTGAACATATAGGGAGTTTAATAGGTCATTGGATAACACAGGTTTGGACCCATGGCTGGGCAATCGATTTTATAAATGTTGCTGATATTTTATAGATAATTTGGGAAGTGTTATTAAAGAAAGGATTTTTTCAATATCTGTCTGGAGGCGAGCAATGAAAGTGCGATAGGAAATTTAAAGGGATACACCCCTCTCCCCAGTCGGGAAGAGGGGTTGGATGATGTGGGTATGGAGAAATCAGAGTTTTTGAGAAGTTACGCTGCAAGCCGGAAGGCGTTGTCAGTTGCGTCGCGAATTTCATCCGGAGTAAACGGTTTGTGCAAGTAACTCATGGCCCCCAATCTACTGGTCTCAACAGCCGACTCAATGCTGGCATATCCGGTAATAATGATGACAGCGGTGTCTCGCCCCTTTTCTCGGATAGCCTCTAAAAGCTCCAAGCCTCTTACCTCCGGAATCTTCAAGTCTAACAGAATAACCTTGTAAGCTGTTTCTTCAATTTTTTGAAGAGCTTCGTTCTTGGTGACGGCCTGATCTACATCGTAACCCTTTTTGGAAAGTATTTTCCTGATATTGTTACTGATACCTACTTCATCTTCGATAACCAACACGTCTCTGTATGCAGGCTCTCGCATCACTTCATGGTAGATTGGTATGTGCTCGGGCTCTTTTTCCATCATCCCGGCAACCTGTTTCTTTAGTTCATCATACGGAATAAAAGACATACCATCACGATCCAAGTTCCAAACATATTCGGGACCGGTTATGGAGACCACTTCTTCGTAATTAAAGGGATGATCTATGCCGATAAGTTTTTTTGCATCAAACGCTTTTCCTTTCATAGCCCCCTTTTTCTTTTTTGCCGTTTTCCTGGGACATTCCCCGGTCTTATTTCCCACCTTGCATATATGCCCCAACTTCCCAAACACTTCATTGCAGATCTCACCTCCCAATTTACAGAAATTCTCCAGGGTTTCAGGCGCAGGCATTCCCACAACAGGCATATCTGAAGGGCCAAGGGTTTTTGTGTACTCTTCACCGGTGTATTTCGCTACCTCATCTCTGTCAAAAGGCATATCAACATCTATTATATCAATAGCTTCTTTCTTTCTTTCTCTTTGGGCAGCGGAGACTTTAACTGTAGTATCAATAGCCTCTTTCTCTCTTTTGCCAACAGAGGCTTCAACCAGTTTATCCCCCAGAACCCGTTCGACCGCAGATCTTAGCTGATCCGGAGTGAAAGGCTTGGGAATGTAGTCCAGGGCTCCCAACCGCATTGATTTAAGGGCTGTATCGGTGGCTCCGTACGCTGTAATCATTATAACTTTGGTAAGCGGCCACTGATTCTTAACGAGTTTCAATAGTTCAAGGCCATTCATTTTCGGCATGACTACATCGGAAATTAGAAGGGAAAAGGCTTCCTTAGCCATTTTTTCCAGAGCCGCTTTTGCACTTGTGGCATAACTCACATCATAGTTATTCTTGGACAGAATCTTTTTCACATTGTGACAGATTCGCATTTCATCATCGATTACAATAATTTTAGCTGTTGTTTCCATATATTTCCTCCTTTCGTAATGAATTTTTATGTCAGGTACACACCCGAAAGCCTCTATCAGAACTCATTACCTTTAGCTGTCAGGGGTATTTGTTAATGGAACATCGCAAGATATGTGCCAGAAGAATTAGAATTATATAACCGCTGGATATTTCTAAAGAAAATTCCACGGGCGGGATTAACGTACAGAATGATATGTATAAGATAAATATACAGGTCTTTTGCGGAATGATTTTGGGCGAGTGATCCTTAGCCGGAAAGATCAATGCCTGATAATACGCTGGTATTACAGGCTAACCTTACATCTTCCAATTCAAAATGATTCTATATATTAAGGTAGAGTTGTAAGCTCAGTAGGTGTATACAGAAAAAATACAGGGTATATCTTTTTACCCGGAAGAGCCTAAGCCATCTTTCTTGCTTGATTTACGATTGCGCGGAAGTTTAATGCCGTGCTTTTTCATAAGATTTTGGAAGTTAGTTCTTTGGAGTCCGACTTGTTTTGCTGCGCGGGTCACAACCCAGTTGTTTTGTGCGAGTGCATTCAGAACGAAATTCTTTTCGACCGTGCTAACCGCCATCTGCCTTATTTCTTTTTTTATTCTCTTAAGCTCTTCATTGGTTGAAGGTATACGTTCAATCAACTGTTCGATATCGTCTAGAAAGGGAAGTTCCTTTGGACTGATTTGTTCTTTTTCACAAAGAATGGCCGCTCTTTCGGTTACGTTTCTCAATTGCCTCACATTTCCGGGCCAGTCGTATTTTGTAAGTCTATACACGGCATCGTCGTCAAAGCCGGCGATATTCTTTCCCAAACTGCGGTTGAATTGATTCATGAAATGATATGCGATGGGCAGGATATCCTCCTTTCTTTCCCTTAACGGAGGCATAAATATAGGGTATACGTATATTCGATAATAAAAATCTTCTCTGAAAGAACCCTTGGATAGCATTTCCTTGAGATCCTGATTTGTAGCAAGGATTAAGCGATTGTCCACTTTTTGATAGGATGTGCCGCCCAGCGGTAAAAATTCGAAGGTTTCTAAGAAGCGAAGTAGTTTGGCCTGAACTTCCAATGAGATATTACTTATCTCATCCAAAAAAACCGTGCCTCGATCCGCCAACTTGAAAATACCGGGCTTGTCTTTATCGGCCCCGGTAAATGCTCCTTTGGTATGGCCAAATAGCTCACTCTCCAAAAGGTTGCTTGACAGAGTCCCGCAGTCAACGGCAAAAAAGACCTGGTCTTTTCTTTTGCTGTTGGCATGTATTGCCCGTGCAATAAGTTCTTTACCTGTTCCACTCTCACCACAGATAAGAACCGTGGAATCTGTATGTGCCACTTTTTTCACCATTTCGATGACTTTTCTTATCTTAGGACTGTCTCCTATGAGCTGGTGAGAAAGTGGCTTTAACTCTCTTTTCTGCTGACTCAGTTTTCGGTTTTGGAGTCGGACCTCTCTTTCAGCTACGGCTTGACGTGTGACCGCACGAAGTTCATCCGGTGTAAACGGTTTTGGAAGGTAGTCAAAGGCCCCCATTTTCATTACTTCGACGGCTGAAGAGACATTAGCGTAGCCGGTAATCACAATAACCATCGTGTCAGGATGGGTCTCTTTCACCCGGCGAAGCACTTCCATGCCCCCCAGGCTACTCATTTTCAAGTCGGTTATTACGACATCAAACGGCTTTTCTTCAACCATTTTTAGAGCATCATATCCATTCAGAGCATATTCAACCTCACATTCCAGTTTTGACAATATTTTTACACAATTCCGGCAGATAGGCAGTTCATCGTCTATAACCAGGATACGATGGTTATAATGAATGTACATCTTTATTTCCCTGGTCTAAAGGCAGCCTGATTGTGAAACTCGTCCCCTGACCCAACTTGCTCTTTACATCTATGGTCCCACCATGCTGCTCAATGATGCCAAGAGTTATGGCCAGGCCCAGACCTGTCCCGTTTTCCTTGGTTGTAAAAAATGGATCAAAGATTTTGTCTATATCTTTATCTGAAATACCTGTTCCTGAGTCACAGATTGTAATTTCGAACGTTTCGTTATTCGGAACAAATTTTGCAGAAAGTGTGACTTTTCCTCCTGGGCCGGTCGCTTCTATTGCATTAAGCGTCAAGTTGATCAGGGCCTGCTGGATCTTGTCCCCATCTATATTAGTAAGAGGCAGATCCTCAGAAAGGTTCTCTACGATGACCACATCATTAAACTCCGCCTGTTTTTTGGTCAGCACAATACATTCTGCGATAATGTCCGTGGGGTTGCTCATTTTCTTGGCAGGTTTCATCTGGCGGGCAAAATCGAGAAGACTGGTAACGATTTTAGAACAACGCAAAGTTTCGTCGACAATAGTTTTCAATTCCTGGTAATTCGGATCATTAGGGTCGGTATCTTCCTGCATTAACATGACACTGGTTAAGATTGTGGTCATCGGATTATTGATCTCATGGGCTACGCCGGCTGCCAGCCTACCAATGGAAGCTAATCTGTCTTGCTGCACCATAAGTTTCTGAATATTGACATCCTTTGTGATGTCCCTTGATATCCCTACCACCCCGATCACTTTGCCGTCTTCAAAGACAGGATAGCAGGAAACCGAAAAAAAAAGCTCATTATTATCCTTATCCGTATGAATATGGGTTGTCTGGGAAGGCTTTTTAGTTTTAATGGCCTGGGGTAGCGGGCAGGGACTTCTCTCACCAGAGCATGGGGCGTCTAAATTATGCGAAACTTCGTAGCAGTACCTGCCAATAGCTTGATCCCGCCTCAGGCCAGCTTTTTTTAACAAATTTTCATTGGCATCGATAATCCTATAATCCGGCGAGATGACCATAACTTTTTCATTAATGGCTACATTCATTATCACATCACACCTGGCTCTCTGTTCTTTAAGCCTTTGCTTAGCTAATACCTGGCTGTTCAAAGCAACGGAAATCTCATATAAAAAATTTATAATCCAGTGTGCAACGGCCCGAACAGTTTTTTTCTTTTTTTTAAGGATCTCATTGAAAACATCCTGATCACCCGTCAATTCCATTATCAGATCAATGTCGTCTCTATCAAACAAATCGTTATAATCGTTTGTGACGAAAAGACCGTTTTCTCTTGCCTTGACAAGACCAGGGGCATCGTCCTTTTTGTCGGCCACTGCCACTATTTTGGGGGATATTTCGGAAAAAGAGTGTTTTTCAATTAAATCCAAGAGGTTACGGCACCGATTACCACCACCTACAACGGCAATTTTCATGGTGAATCTCCTTGGCTTTTTTTTGGTTAAGTGCTCAAAAGAACCATACAGCCCGAACTCGTTGAGAAGTTACAAGTAATTAAAATCCTGGCATTTTGATTATATTGATAATTGGAAAATGGAAGCTGTACATTGTATCATCAGATCCATTTGATAGCTTAAATTTGCTCGATATTCAAGAGTAATCTTATAGTATGAATCTTGAATAGAGCGGCTGTACTAATAAGTTTCTTGCAAAATACGGAAAGTTTTTTGGGAAAAAAGTGGTTTTAGTGGAAAGTTTTATTTGAAAATGCTATCGGACAATGCACCTTTGGACCCATGGCTGGGCAATCGATTTTAAGCTTATAAGTTCATGATCGTCGTAAGATTCTCCATCTTCCTGGAAAAATTCAGGGTGGAGCACCCCGGTATTTTGAAATTGCTGAAGGACATACAGCATTGCTCCTTTAATATGCCTGGAAATGCTTTCAATTACATTTTTATTTATAATCGGTTTTATACAGGTGGTTCTGAATTCATGGGATAGACCCGATTCCATAATAATGCGAATACTTGAGATAATATTATCAGGGTTGCAATCTTTTTTGATTAAAGGAGAATAATTATAAGGGTCTGTTTTAATGTCCATGGCAATATAGTCGACAAGACCGGCATCTGCAAGCTGCTTTATAACCTGTGGCTTGCTTCCGTTAGTGTCAAGTTTTACCGGGTAACCCATGTGTTTCACTTTTTCACAAAGTGAAACAAGGTCTTTTTGTAAAGTAGGTTCACCCCCGGAAATGACAACGCCATCTAAAAACGCCTTTCGACTGTCAAGGAAATCATAGACACCATCTTCTGTTAAAAATGGGGAATACTTAGCACACCCGTTTGCAAGGTCCGGATTGTGGCAATAGGGGCAGTCAAAATTGCACCCGGATGTAAAAAGAACACAGCTTATCTTTCCCGGATAATCTATAAACGAATTTTTCTGTAATCCACCGAGTACCATTTTATCTTATACCATGTATATTTTATGCGCGCAGTTCTTCAGTTCTTTCTTCAAAACCACAGGGCTTATCCTCCGGCACAGCGCACGTCGTGTCTACAGCAGCAGATGTCTCTTCATCAACCCTGTCCTGCGTTACATTAAATGTCCTTCTCATGCCAAATTCCGCCTGCTTGCCGTTATTCCACTGTTTAACAGGTCTTAAATATCCCACAACCCTTGAATAGACTTCTGTTTCCTGCTGGCAGACAGAACATATTTCCTGTTCCCCGTTAAGGTAACCGTGAGTTGGGCACACACTGAAAGTCGGTGATATCGTAAAATAGGGAAGCCGGTAGTTGTTTGCAACCTTTTTAATCAGGCTCTTGAGTGCCGTAGTGTCACTTACCATCTCTCCAAGGAAAAGATGAAGGACTGTTCCTCCTGTATATTTTGTCTGAAGATTATCCTGCAACATAAGAGTTTCAAAAATATCGTCAGTATAATTTACAGGAAGCTGAGTAGAATTGGTATAATACGGCGCCCCTCCTTTTTTGTAGTCATCTTCATTGGCACAAAGAATGTCCGGGTACATTTTTTTATCAAGCAGCGCAAGGCGGTATGTTGTCCCTTCCGCCGGTGTTGCCTCGAGATTGAAAATGTCTCCTGTTTCTTCCTGGAGCTGTGAAATCATGTCACGCATAAAATCCATGACCTTAAGTGAGAATGCCTGACCGGCTGGACTTGCGATATCTTCTCCTATAAAATTCAGGCATGCTTCGTTCATGCCGATAATACCGACAGTGGAAAAATGGTTTTTCCAGTAAAGCCCGCTGTTGTTTTTGATTTCTCTAAGATAAAACTTTGAATAAGGGTAAAGATTCTTGTCAGTAAATTTTTCCAGGACTTTGCGTTTGATGGCAAGGCTTTCAACGGATAAAAGTACTTTTTCTCTTAAATTGCTGAAAAACTCTTCTTCGTTTTCAGAAACGTGCCCTATACGCGGGAGATTGATGGTTACCACACCGATAGACCCGGTAAGAGGATTCGCGCCGAAAAGCCCGCCGCCTCTTTTCAAAAGTTCCCTGTTGTCCAGGCGCAGGCGGCAGCACATGGATCTGGCATCATCGGGCGACATGTCTGAATTCACAAAATTGGAAAAATAAGGAATTCCATACTTTCCGGTCATCTTCCAGATCATTTCAAGATTTGGATTATCCCAGTCAAAGTCGGCCGTAATATTATATGTAGGAATGGGAAAGGTAAAAACTCTTCCTTTTGCATCCCCTTCCATCATAACTTCGGCAAAAGCCTTATTAATAATGTCCATTTCCTGCTGGAACCCGGCATATGTTTCCTCATACTCAACGCCGCCTATGACCACGGGTTGGTCTTTGAGAATAGACGGCACATAAAGATCCATGGTGATGTTTGTAAAAGGGGTCTGAAAACCAACACGGGTAGGAATATTTATATTAAAA
>DAOWEJ010000100.1 GCA_030638575.1 Deltaproteobacteria bacterium
AAGGGGACGTTTTGAAATTGGCTATAGAGATTGTCATTGACTTATATTGACTCCGGGATATCACACATAAAAGCATGAACGGTTTACCTCTTTATATTTATATATTTGTCCTCGGGGCGAGTTTTGCAATATCATTGATCTTGACCCCCCTCGTTACGAAACATGCTATTGATTACAGCAATGTCGATATGGCATATAGCGTAAGATGTCAGAAAAATATTTCAGCCCTTTTCTCAGGTCGCCACTTTCATACATAGGCTAATGAACCTCCTCTAATTATGATGGCGTCGTAGAAAGTCCCATCTACTGCGTTGCAGCGGTTTTCTAGAAACTCGGCATACTACATGTATTGCCTCGTTTCTGAAAAACCACTGCGCCTTTTTATCCCGCTGATTTTTAGCGGGGGTATATGGAACTTTCTACTTAGCCATATGTGATACTTTTTATGAGTTCATCCAGAGCCAATTTCAAAACGTCCCATTTTGCCCAATCTCTGCGTCAGGCTCAAATTTCAATTCTCGAAATATTCAATATATTCCTCCGGTTAAAATTTTCGCCTTCCTTGATATTGAACAAACTGAAACGTTTTGAAACTGGCTCATCCATTATAATAAATTCACATTTTATACCGTGTTGATTTCTTTTTCAGCACTTCGTACTTCTTTAACAAAGCGCTTTATTTTTTCGAAATCCTTTTTAAACCTTATCAAAACTCCGTTTTCGTCTTTAGCGTTTGTCCCTGTGCAGCTGTCAACACCTGCAGGTTTAACATGGATTATACCATCAAAAACATTCCCCGGTGAAAGGCCGCCTGCTAAAATTACCGGGATGCTACTCGACTTAACAAGCTCAAGTGCCATATTCCAGTCACATGTTTTACCGGTTATCCCTATAAATCCATCTACCGGTTGCTGGTCAACCAAAGTCCTTGATTTTGCCTTTAGCAATGTATCTGTTAAAAAAAGATCGCTCACTGTTTCAAACATTCGTGCAAGTTCTATAGTAGGCACAGTGTCGGTCTTTCCGGGTTGAGATATTGGAATAGATCGTATAATTTTGACTTCAGGAAATTTTTGTCTCACATTTTGTTGCAAATGCAACAGGTCTTCACAGTTTTCATAAACATTATTATGATTTGAAAGATCATCACAAAAATGAACAATATCCGGTCTGTAATAATCGAGTACTTTAAATATGATTTCCGGTTTTTTAAACAAAGGTATCAAACTGCTCTTAGAAGTTGTCTCCTTTATTTTTTCTATTGTTTCTTTAATTGACGGGACTTTCCATCTTTCTTCAGAAACGATAACGCTACCTATATGATCTACACCAAGTTCGATAAGCTGTTTTGCCTCGGCAGGTGTTTGAACTTCATAAATCTGTGTAATAATTCTTGTCATATCCACCCGGATTGTTTTATTGAAACATAGAATTGATGATTTCGTAAAAAATATAAATTTTCTACACGGAAATCGCAGAGTTAACTATTTATTATATTTCGTTATTCTCTGTGTTCTCTGCGGTCTCAGTGGTTAAAAAAATGACTTTTTAAGAAGCCGTCAGAATTCGGTTGACATTTTGCGTTGTCTCTAACATATTCAGCCTGTTTTCACAAACCGTTTTGGAATTCTCTTAAGGATAACCATGATTTTAATAATAGATTTCGGATCTCAATATAACCAACTCATTGCGCGGCGTGTGCGGGAACACCATATTTATTGTCAGATTGAACCTCCAGATATTACAACAAATCACATTAAATCGCTGAAGCCTGAAGGGATTATACTCTCAGGAGGCCCATCAAGTATTTATGAAAAACAAAGCCCAAAAATAGATACAGCAATATTTGATATGAAAATTCCAATACTCGGAATATGCTACGGCATGCAGTTTATGATAGGTTCCATGGGCGGAGTTGTTAAAAGGGCTGAAAAACGTGAGTATGGCTTTGCAGAATTTAATATTAAATATAAGGGAGATCTTTTTACCAGGGTCAATACGCCGGCAAAGTGCTGGATGAGCCATGGTGATTCAATTGATAAATTGCCCGGCAGTTTCAAAATAACGGCTTCCACTTTAAACACTAAAGTTGCAGCAATTGAACATAAGAAAAAAAAGCTTTATGGTCTGCAATTCCACCCCGAAGTTGAGCACACTCCCCAGGGCAAAACAATACTTCGCAACTTCTTTTTTGGAGTATGTGGGTGTAAACGCTCATTTACCATGAAATCTTTTGCGAAAAACGCAGTTTCTCAAATTAAAGAGACGGTAAAGGAAAAAAAAGTAATACTCGGTTTAAGTGGTGGTGTTGATTCCTCAGTCACAGCTTTGCTCCTGCATCGTGCTGTCGGGAAAAACCTTACCTGTATATTTGTTGATAACGGATTGCTTAGAAAGGACGAAGCAAACAAGCTTAAAGCGACTTTAAAACAGAATCTTAAAATCAATATCCGGTTTGTAAGTGCAAAAAATAAATTTTTAAAACCACTTGCAAATATTACTGATCCTGAAAAAAAGCGTAAAATAATAGGAAAAATCTTTTTAGAGGTTTTTGAAAACGAGGCAAAAAAAATAAAAGGTGCTGAATATTTAGCCCAGGGCACTCTTTATCCTGATGTTATTGAATCAATATCTGCTTTTGGTGGTCCCACCTCCGTTATAAAATCCCATCACAATGTTGGAGGACTTCCAAAAAAAATGAAGTTGAAACTTGTGGAACCCTTAAAACGTCTGTTTAAGGATGAAGTGCGTCAACTGGGCAGGGAACTCTGTCTTTCCGAAGAATTGATATGGAGGCAACCATTTCCGGGTCCCGGTCTTGCAATCAGGGTCATCGGAAAAATTACCAGAAAACGTCTTTCTATTTTGCGAGATGTCGACGATCTCCTGCTTGAAGAAATAAAAAAAGCCGGTTATTATAATAAATTATGGCAATCATTTGCTGTCCTGTTGCCCATTAAAAGCGTAGGTGTAATGGGAGATATGCGAACCTATGAAAACATTGTGGCTATCAGAGCTGTCACAAGCAAAGATGCAATGACGGCGGATTGGGCCAAGTTGCCTCATAAATTTCTAGGTATACTATCAAACCGTATAATCAATGAGGTAAATGGCGTAAACAGGGTAGTTTACGATATCAGCTCTAAGCCGCCCAGTACAATAGAATGGGAATAGATAAAAATGGTAGAAGAAAGTCCTGCAGACTTTAAAATCCGTATTGATGAGGAAAGCCCGGATGTTGTTTTCCAGGATGAGATAAGGAATCTTCGTCTTGAAAAATTAAGCAAAAAAGTTACGATCATCTCGATTGTAATCCCCTGCTTATTATGCATTATCCTTTTAGTAGGTTACATTGATTTAAGGAAAAAAGTAACTCAAAATCAAAGTACCGGTGCAGTTAATGTTCAAAACCTTTCAAAAGATTTTGATACAAGATTATACGACCTTTCGTCACAATTTACAAAACTTGAGGAATCCATTGCCGCAAACATTCTGTCCACTGAAAAGAAAATCTCATCATTGAAATTTAAGGTTTACAAGGCAGATAACAGAGTTAAAAAAATTGATTCTTCAAAAGCGGACAAGAAAGAACTAGAAGTTTTACAAGATGACACAAAGAAGTTTTCAACAAAAGTAGATACCCTGGATAATGTACTCTCGCGAAAACTTTCAGAGCTAAACTCTGACATTAATAAAGCAAAGGAGGATATAGCGAAATTACATACCGATACTTCAAACCTGTCCGCACAAAAATTAGACCGGAAACTTCTTGATATTGAATTAAAAAAGGAAAATAAAAATCAACAGCAGAAACTTAACCGGATAACAAGAGATCTTGAAAATAAATTACTATCCATACAAAAAAAGGTAAAACAGCTTGAAAAAAGTTTACAAAATAATTCAAAATCTGACTCTGCTGTAAAGCCGCCACAAAAAACCACCCCTTCCAAACCCGGAAAAATTATTGAAAAGGATATATAAAATGCAGCTACATAGGAGCCGGAAAGTCGAGCGCTTCGCTAAAAGAGCGCTTTGTTTGAGGAGCACTTCGTTTGAGGATCGCTTCGCTTGATGAGCGCCTCGCTTTATGTTAATTTTTAAAAGTCTTAAGTCCTGAAAGGACACTCTTCAAAGCACGAAGGGCTGCTCCTTAAGGCCTTTGGCCGCTCAATGATTGTAGAAGCTGATTTTCCCAATTAAATATTTTTGCCATAAAAAACACAAAATTTGTAATTAAGTGCCTATTCATTACCATGGATTCAGAATCTTTACATAAACTCCTTCGTTCTGTTGCCACAAACAAAATATCTGTTGAAGATGCGTTCAAATCACTTTTGCATTTTTCATATGAGGATATCGATTTTGCTCATATCGACCATCACCGTTCGCTTCGCAAAGGGTTTCCCGAGGTAATATTCGGCCAAGGAAAGACTGCTGATCAAATTATAAGTATTATGGAAAAGATGTTGCAACAGGAGAGTATAGTTCTGGTTACCAGGGTCGATCAGCAAAAAGCAACTTCGGTCATATCTCGGTATCCGGATGCCACATATCACGAAGATGCAAAAATGATCGTTTGTAAAAAAAAAGATATCCCGAAGCAAGGCAAGGGAACAATTCTTATAATTTCAGCCGGAACATCTGACATTCCTGTTGCAAAAGAGGCATATTTAACTGCTGAGAATATGGGTAATCATGTGGCATCGGTCTTCGATGTGGGCGTAGCAGGTATTCATAGACTTTTTAACCATAAGAAAAAGATCGACCATGCATCCGTTCTTGTTGTTGTTGCAGGCATGGAAGGTGCTCTTCCCAGCGTAGTAGCGGGGATGGTATCTCGTCCGGTAATCGCTGTTCCTACAAGTATCGGTTACGGTGTAAACTTTGGAGGGCTGACCGCACTATTCGCTATGCTTAATAGTTGCAGTTCAAATGTAGCTGTAGTGAATATAGATAACGGGTTTGGAGCAGGATATATGGCTTCCGTGATAAACAGGGTTTAGGGGGTAAAACCTATTTAAAACACTGTTTTGCACTTGCAAGACTTACCGATCCAAATCCCAATGCAAAGGATAAAGTTGTATCCATATCTATTTTTCTTTTTTCATCTAATGCTTCATCTTTAAGCTTCCAAGCTTTTCGGCTTATCTCAAAAGAAGCATAACTCCTATTTACAGCATTAAAGAAACAACTGTTTTTTTCTTTGACTTCCTTTAAAATATCAAGTTTCTCCTTTGCATCACTGAGAAGACTTACATATTCATCATATGATACTTTCTCTTCAATGCTGTTTTGTACTTTTGTTAATGCATTCAACATATCTACTTCTTCAAGTACCTGTTTAGGTTTTCTTGTACAGGAAAAAGAGATTGATAACGCAAACAGCAGCAAAATAACAACGGAAACAATTCTTTTCATAGCGATCATCCTTTAATGCCAGGTCGTATTTCAATACATTTTATCCTATTGGCCGATAATAATAGCGAATTTCACTGCAATTAGCAAGTAAAAACATGAAAAATCACTTAATTCATAATCTTATTGCGGGTAAAAAACTAAAGTTTTCTGGTCTCTTTCCGATCTAATATGTACGGGGATGTAATTTTTTTTCGCCTGACTTTTCCCACTTTGCCAAATATTTCAACAATTACTAATTGCAAAAAAAGGGTTAGTCCTACTTACGTTTGCAGTACTAACCCTTTGAATTTTCTGGTGCCCGGGACGAGACTTGAACTCGTACAGAGACTAGCTCCGAGGGATTTTAAGTCCCTTGCGTCTACCAATTCCGCCACCCGGGCAAGTTGCAGATATTCTATAATTTTAAGTATTTCTGTTGGATCTGTTCAAGCTGTTCTTTAGATAAATCTATTTTTAAATTTAAGTTTTTCCATATAGTTTATTACTAATTTTTATACTCCATATAAATTTTAATTTCAAGGTAAATCATTATCAATAATTTCCCTTATTTTCTTCGACAATTCTTTGACATTAAAAGGTTTTTGAATAAATCCGTTGCACCCTCGATTCAAAATATCAGCAGCTTCTCCATTTATGCTGTAACCGCTCGAAAGAAGCACCTTTATATCCGGTTTAATTTCCTTTAGCTTATCAAATGTTTGTCCCCCACTTTTATCCGGCATAATCATATCTAAAATTACTATATTAATATTATCCTTATTTTCCATAAATCTTTCAATAGCTTCCACTCCTCCATATGCAATTATTACATCATAGCCAAGCTTTTGGATCATCTGTTTTATAGCATCAACTATCATCTTTTCATCATCCACAATGAGAACAGTTCCTGTACCTTTTAGCATTACATCAACTGGTTTCTTCTCTTTTACGACCTCTTTTTCAGAGGCCGGCAGATAAATATTTAATGTCGTCCCTTTATCCCTTTCACTAAATACGCTTATGAAACCATCGTGATTTTTAATTATTCCATAAGCAGAGGCAAGGCCAAGACCAACACCTCTGCTTATTTCTTTGGTGGTAAAAAAAGGCTCAAATATTCTTTGAAGTGTAGCTTCATCCATACCAATCCCATTATCGGTTACGGAAATTTTTACAAATTTTCCAGGTTCCACTCCGAAAGGTATAGTATAGTTTTCATCAAGTATAACATTTTCGGTTTGAATATAAAGGTCTCCTCCACCCGACATTGCCTGCCAGGCATTAACAAAAAGATTCAGCATAACCTGGTTAATCTGACCCTGGTCAACATTTACGGGCCAAAGCTTCTTTTCATATTTCTCATGAATAGTGATTTCTTTCTTTGTGCGACCGAATATTTCGTTTTGTTTTTTTAAAAGTTTATTTATATCAGTCGGTTTTGTTTCATATTTTCCACTTCTGGCAAAACCCAATAATTGTCCGGTTAGATCTGATCCGCTTCTAATTAGCTGTTCTATGTTTGATATTTTTTCCTTGGCCTTTCCATAATCCGGATTTTCCTGATCAATTTCAAACTTTAATAAAGACGCATTTCCCTGTATTCCCATCAAAAGATTATTGAAATCATGGGCGATACCTCCGGCAAGTGTTCCAATAGCCTCCATTTTTTTAGACTGTCTAAGTTGATCTTCTAATTTTTTACGCCTGGTTATATTTCGGACTACAACACACAAAACATCTTTTCCGCTATATGAAATAAGATTGGCTTTTGCTTCAAAAGTCAATAAGGTACCATCTTTACGGAGGTATTTACGTTCGCCTACAAAATAACTTTTTTCCGATATTATGTGCTGAATTTTTTCGTCAATGTCATTTTTTTCGTGTACAAGAAAATCATATATTTTCAGTTTTGATATCTCTTCAGGTTTGTAACCAAGCATTGTCTGAAATGCATTGTTAGTTTCTAAAATCTGTTTCGTATAAGGGTCAAGCAGGTAAATACCCTCTGATGCCTGCTTTACAACAGCGCTAAAAAGGTCTTCGCTTTCCCGCAGAGCTTCTTCCGTCCTTTTTATATCGCTGATATCGCGAATCGTACCGATTATCCCTATGTGTGTGCCTGAGTCATCTAAAAGGATGGAATTGTTCATCAAAGTTAGAAAAACATTACCATCTTTCCTTACGTTCAAGATTTCACCAGCGAATTTACCTGTTTCTTTAATCTGTTTATTTGCTGCCTCCACGGACGGCATATGCTCTGGCAAATGGAAAACGGATAGATTCTTTCCGATAAGCTCCTTCTGAGAATATCCGTGCATTCTTGCAAGGGCTTTATTCAAATAAAGCAGGTTCCCGTCCAAATCAACCACGGCTATGCCTTCAGTGCTTTGTTCCACAGCAGAAGAGAGAAGCAATATCTGATCCTCAATAGCTTTGTGTCTATCCGCTTCTTTTTCTAGCTTCTTAACCCTTTGTTTTAGTTTTGCATATGTTGGCTCTTTAGTTATCAAAACATCCTCTTGCTTTATATTCACATGTGAAATACCTGCGTTCAATCTTTATCTCTCTTCAACCGTGAACCTGAGTAATTGCGAATTATTTTGAAATCTGTTTCAACTTCTTGATCCGCTCCATGGTAAATTCGTATTCAAGCCAGTCATCCATATATGATCCAAGGGCCTCTTTATAGTGCTTTAAAGCTTTCTTTGTATCCCCGGACCCTTCTGCCCATAACCCTAAAGCACAATGTGCGGTAATAAGATATTCCGGGCTTTCACCGGCCTTTTGCACGATGGATTTTTCGGTTTCTTCGTCCAACAGGCATCTTGCAATATGCCTGTACCACTGATTTTTTATTTGGCTGTTGAATGCTTTAAGTCTATCTATAGCCTCATCTCTTCGGCCAATGTTGTTAAGTATCCCGGGCTCCAGCAATCCAATACTTAAACGCCCTGCATTTTCTCTACCTTCAACTTCAAGAAAAGCCCGGGCATATTTTAGGGCAAGATCCCATTCTTCGTTCATAGCGCTGTAATAGGCCAACCCTACGAGGATATCTTCATTGATCTTAACAATTTCAGTGATTCTTTCTAATATCAGTCGCTTATCCCCTGGATCTATAGAATTTACTTTAAGTTTGGCAATAAGCGGTAAAAGCGCTTTAAGTCGTTCTTTTTTAATTGTATAATCTTTCTTTATCGTCTGGGAAAACCTCTTTATACCAGCCTGATATTCAATCCTTTTATTTTTATTTCGTAAAGATGCCAACCTTTGCCGTTGAACCTGTTCCAGCCTGGAAAAAGAAAGGAAAAAAGGCCAGCTCTCGCTGTTAGATGCAAGAACAGCCTTTTTCAGCAGTTTCTCGGAATCTGCCAGGTCTCCCTGTTTTATACGAATAAGGCTTACTGCGTAATAAAGCCAGCTCTTCTCATCTTCAGAATACCCCCCTCTAACGGCTGATTTTTCATCTACGAGTCTTTCCAGAACCTGTACCAGATAACCGAAAAACTCGAACGGCGATCGCCAGTCCAAATCCATTAATTCCTTACGATAAGGACTCACAGCCGACCGGTCCGACAGCCAATCAATTAAAAAAAGCATCAGCCTCGCATTATTATTGTCTGTATCCATTGATAAGGCTTGACCAAAAAGATGCTTTGCTCCCTGGTAGTCCTCTGAACAAAAGTGCATCATTCCTGCTGCCATAATCAGCATGGGATCGAGACTTATCTTTAATTCCTTATCGGCCAGCGCCCTGGCTTTATCCCATTGCCCCTTACGGGCTAAATTAATAATCCTTTTTATTTTTATATCAACGGATAGATCCAGTGCGCCGTTCCATTTGGTTTGTCCGGCTTTCAATTCATTAAGAAAGGCCGCCGCCTTGGTGATGGGCAGTACCATCCCTATATCCGGCAAAAGAGTTATTACCGGCATTGGTCCAACGGCATAGTCCACAGCCACTTTTGAAGCAATACCTATAACCTTGCCGCTGGTATCGATAATCGGACCTCCACTGTTGCCCCTGTGTATTGAAGTGTCAACCTGAAGCAAGTTTTCAAATGTTCGGCGGACATGCCCCCTCGTCACACTGACGTTAACTGTATTTGCCTGGGTGCGGCTGCCGAGAGGAAATCCCAGTGTAATAATAGGTGATAACTTTTGAATTTTCAGTGCTTCCATTTCATAGTCAATTGGTAGGGGTTCCAGTCCTTCGGGCAGACGATCCACTTTTAGGACAGCGAAGTCATCCTTAAGGGGAGATTTGATAAGTTGCCAGGTCTTAACCGGCGGTTTTGCAACTCCGGCTATGGTCAACCGAGAAACTCCACCTGTGCTATAAGCCGATTCAACAAAATAAATATCTTCTAAATCGGGGCTGCCTGGTAAATCGGGCAAGCGTTTAAAGGCTTTTTCCCCTTCAAACCATAAAAAGACTCGATATCCTAAGCGAACAGGTCTTTGAAGCTGCCTTAGCCTGTTAATAAGTGCATAAAGATTATTGTCCTCCAGCCATGGACAGGCTACATGACGATTCGTCAAGAGGTATCCTTCTTTATCTACCAGAAAGGCAGTTCCCTCGGTTCGATTGCGGTAAAAATACGTTTTTCCATCTTCCAACCAGTAGTCGGCTAAAACAAAGGCTACTGATGAAGCATACCTGTTGGCAAAGTCCTCAAGAACCGACTCGCTATTTCGTTTTTTGAAAGGAAAATAGAGCCACGCCAATATGCCAAGCACAAGCAGCATAGCCATAATAAGTACCAGAAGGCTTATCCTTTTTTTTAACCCTCTGATTTCACGTACCGGAGACGGAATTGTTTCAACCTTCTTATCTATTACTTGCGACAAGTTTTCAGCCACCTCTGACATCGACTGTGGCCTGAGATCAGGGTCGTCAGCCAACATGATTTTAAGCAGAACTTTTGCATCATGAGGAAGCTGCAATTCATCAATTTTGGCCTGAAAATCTCTGATTTCATAGTCAGCAGCAAGAATTTCCACGAAAACTTTGCCCAAAGACCATATACCACTCCTGAAATCGAGGGGGCGCTGGTTGATAATATCCGGATGGCTGGTAAGAAGCTTCTTTAACATTGGGGGAGACTGATCCATTTGCGAATCAAGAAATCGGGAAAGTTTGTAATCTATTTTAACTTCCAGCTCTTCCTTGTCGTCCTTGATTACAATAATGTCATTTAAAATAAGGTGGGGGATAAAATGTCCTATCTGGTGGAGACCCTCGAGAATTGATGCTATCTTGTAAAAAAGTTTGAAAGCTATTCGATAATCCTGGAGGCGACCGGAAGCCAGTAAATTACCCCAGGTCTCTGCATCAATCCATTCGCTGACCCTATACCAAAGTCCGTCGGAAGATTTACGTATTTCCAGATGCCTTACGAAATAATTTTCCGGAAGCTTCTTAAGTTCTTCAAGCTCTTCCTGTAGCCGGTCAGCTATCTTCTCATCGACTCCTGATTGGGGCGTGAAAATGCGAATCATGACAGGGTTATCCATGCCCTCCTTGACAGCACGGCACAATATACTTGAATATCCTTCGTGAAGGACCTCCACGATTTGATAATCATCTATATATTTTCTTCCCTCAACAACTTCGGCCCCGCAAGAAGGGCAAGACAAGATTTCTTCGGCCACAAGTTGGCCACATTTTTGACATAATTTCATAGTTTTATTAATTGATGCACTCGTAAAAAGTAACGCTGATGGCTAAGTAAAAAGTCCTATCTTAATTATTATGCCGCGACTTTAAAGGCATGCATTACCCCATGACAGCGGCACGCTGTACTTAAGAGTACAGGGGAGTTTGAAGCCTTGATTGAATCTAATGCATTAAATAGGGCTCTGGGTGAATATCCTCCTATTCCAGGGGAAATCTGTCGACTTCGTACGACAATAGAGTCAAAATCATCCAATTGAATTGACTCCAGCCTTTTATAAAGAGTGTATGGCCTTGATTTACCGGTATAAGTACAGATATCCTCAGGCTCAGGACAATTATCCGGACATATGAAATCTGCAATGCTCATATATATTCCACCTTCCTCCCCTTTGAATACATTCGGAAGGGTCATTTTCAACTGATCCGGAACCGGTATGATTTCTAATCGATTTTTTTCAGCCAGTTTTATTTTTACCCATTCATATGCCACATGAACAGGAATCGCAGGAATTATCAAGTCCGGATTATCCGGCCCTTTAAGATATCGGTTCAGATACTCTATTCCACTCATACATACGGTTTTAAAACATAGCTTTTCTATCCGGCTGCAAGTAGCACTGTTTTTATCAATAACCGTGAGTTCAGCTCCGGAAATTTTCCGGCGCATTGTTTTAGCAGCTTTTTGTCCAAACTTTCCTGCCCCGAGTATCCAGATATTTTTCATAACCTCCCAGCTTTCCAGCCTCCCGGCTTCCAAGCTTCATTGCCTCCCAGCCTTTTTGTCTTTATATTATTTATATCCCTTGATTCTTGTCAAACTCTATTTCATTTGATAATAAATTGCCATGAAAAATTCATGTGATAAGCACAATTTAGTACTCGCCTCCAAATCTCCGCGACGTCGTTATCTTTTAAAGCAAGCGGGTCTTTCATTTACTGTTATTCCAAGCGGCATTGATGAAGACTCTATATCCTTATCAAGTCCTGAGACATATGTAAAAATTCTTGCCGAAGCAAAAGCAAAAGATGTATCTAAAAGATATCCTGAATGCTGGATAATAGGGGCAGACACTATTGTAGTGATAAACGGCACCATTCTGGGCAAACCCGATTCAAAATCACAAGCCCGCACCATGTTAAACCAACTTAGCGGCAAAACACACCAGGTACTTACCGGTTACTGTATCTGCTGTTATGCTAAGAAAAAATTATTTTCTGAAACAATAAAAACAGATGTTTTGTTTAAGAATCTGACGGAAAGTGATATTGAGTGGTACATTAATACAAAAGAGCCCTTTGATAAGGCCGGTGCCTATGCAATCCAGGGTCTAGGCACCTTCATTGTTAAAAGTATCAACGGTTCCTATACCAATGTTGTGGGTCTTCCGGTCTGTGAAGTTGTTGAATTTCTTATTAAAGAGGGTGTCATTGGTTTGAATATAGAAAATAGTTTACATCACCGTGACTTGGGGGGAAATTTACTTTGAAAGACAGATTGAAAAATGTAATGGATCGAATCAAAAAATCGGCAATCAAATGCAGAAGAGACCCTGAAACTATCAGACTGGTTGCAGTTAGTAAAACTGTACCTGCCCAAAGAGTCAAAGAAGCCATAGATGCCGGAGTTACAATCCTTGGCGAAAATTATGTCCAGGAAACCAGAGATAAATTCAACGCCCTCTCCTCTTGCCGGGTATCCTGGCACTTTATCGGTCACTTGCAATCAAACAAGGCCAAATACGCTGTGAGGCTTTTTGATTTAATCCATTCGGTTGATTCGGTCAAACTAGCCCGGGAAATCGACAAACAATCGAAAAAAGTTGATAAAATCCAAAATATCCTTATACAGGTAAATGTTGCTGATGAATCCACAAAATCAGGAGCTTCAATTCAAAATACACTAAACCTGATCAAAGAGATCAGCAATTTTAAAAATTTGGCCGTCAAAGGATTGATGACTATGCCGCCTTTTTTTAATGCTCCTGAAAAAGTCAGACCTTTTTTCAAAGACCTTCGCAAACTGCGGGATCAGTTCAGGAAGGAAGCCGTACAAAACGTCGTTATGGACGAACTGTCCATGGGTATGACCGGTGATTTTGAGGTTGCCATAGAAGAAGGAGCAACTCTTGTGCGTATCGGAACAGCACTTTTCGGAGAAAGAAATTGAAAATTCTGCTTCACATCTGTTGTGCTCCCTGTTCAATATACCCTGTTAAATTCCTGCGTGAGCAGGGCCTGGATGTGATGGGCTATTTTTACAGGCATAATATACATCCTTATACAGAGTGCTTAAAGCGTCAGGAGGCATTGGAAGCTTATGCAAAGGAAATAAATCTTCGCGTTATATACCAGGAAGGATACGATCTGGAGGGTTTTATCCGAAATGTTGTATTCAGGGAGTCAAATCGCTGCTCATACTGCTATCATGAACGCCTTCGATCTACCGCTCTTGTCGCTAAGCGCGGCAGGTTTGATTATTTCACCAGCACCCTTTTATACAGTAAATTCCAGAAGCATGAAACAATAAAAACAATTGGTGAGTCCATCGGCAGCAGTGTCGGAGTCCCATTTTATTATCATGATTTCCGGGTCGGCTGGAAAGATGGAATTGAAGAATCAAAACACATGGGATTATATCGCCAGCAGTATTGTGGTTGCATTTACAGTGAAAAAGAAAGATATTACAAAAAATAATGTTAACCGCTTTTAGGTTCAAGGGTTCAGAGGTTCAAGGTTGTATTCTTGCCTCCGAACCCATTTTATCCTTAACCCTGAACGTTGAACCTGTGAACCTGTAAACGGCTATAAATATACTTCAGTCGCTTAATAGTCCATTAAAAAACTGTGAACTGTGAACCGACAACTGTGAACGGTTACATACTATGTTTGCCAATTTCATATATTTCATCATTGTACTTCTAATTTATGCTACCTACCAGCCTTCTGATGAAACAAATTTTACCCCTGTAGAAACGTTTTTTCTCTTTCTTTGCTTCATTATTTTGTTTGCATCCTTTACTCGTCTGCAATTCCACAAACTATATAAACGGATTTCTAAAGATAATTTTTTCGTTCTGGATTATAAATTCAACACTATAATTACCAGGCTGTCCGTAATGGCGATCTTACTTTTCGGTATTGATATTTATCTTCTAAACCTTCCGTCTTTTTTGATAAATATACCTGTTTTTTCAGCAATCCCAACATTTATGGCACTCATTTTTCTTGGACTTTTTGTACTTTACCTATCCATTGTATGGGCCTGTGCCCACAAGCCTTACCAGCAGCTTTACACAGCCGACATTTCCAGAAAGTCATACGTCTGGTCCAACATTGTATTTTCAATTCCGGTACTTATGCCCTGGCTACTGCTGTCCGGAATCCTGGATATTATTAATGCGCTGCCGTTTGAACTCCCAAAACATCTTCTTTCAACTACTGCAGGTGAAATAATCTATTTCCTTGTCTTCCTTTTCGCCATAGCCATAATCGGTCCGGCTATAATCCGGAAGCTCTGGAGGTGCAAACCTCTTGAAAAAGGATATATGCGAACCAGAATCGAAAATCTGTGTAAACAAGCAAACCTTAAATATTCAAATATTTTGTATTTTCCCATATTCGGCAGCAGGATGATTACAGCAGGGGTTATGGGACTTATAAAAAAATTTCGTTACATTCTTGTTACCGATGCCCTTCTCCGTGATCTTGAACCTGAAGAGATAGACTCAGTAATTGCACATGAAATCGGACATATTAAAAATAAGCATCTCATATTTTACCTTGTTTTTTTTGCAGGTTACATGCTTTTATCATATGCCACTTTTGACCTTGTTATATATTCAATCATTTTCACGGAACCGATATTAAGGTTAACAAGCGGCATTGGTATAAGTCAGACAGCGGCAACCTCTGTTATGTTCAGCCTGGTTATTATCTTTATTTTTTTAATCTATTTTCGTTATATTTTCGGCTATTTTATGCGTAATTTTGAACGCCAGGCCGACTGTTATGTATATAATCTTTTCGACAGTGCAAAATCGTTAATTTCTACATTTAAAAAGATTGCCATAACCAGCGGACAGTCTCCGGACAGACCCAACTGGCACCACTTCAGTATAACAGAGAGGATAGGTTATCTTGAAAAGTGTGAAGCAGACAGAACATTTATTGTACGGCATGACAGGAAGATACAAAAAAGCATAGCAGTTTATTTTTTAGGAATTTTGTTGGTTGGAAGCATAGGATACAGCCTGAATTTTGGTACAGCCGGAAAGAAGCTCAACAGTCATTTTATTGAAAAAATCATATTCAGAGAACTCGAAAAATCACCGGAAAACCCGAACCTTTACCAAACATTAGGTGATATTTATTATAATGCAAAAAATTATAATGGAGTAAAGCAGGCATACGAAAAATCCCTGGATCTTAAACCGGATAATCCGCATGTTTTAAACAACCTTGCATGGCTTTATGCAACCTGTGATGACATAAGTTTTCGCGATCCTGAAAGGGCTTTAATGCTTGCAAAAAAGGCCGCAAAGCTGCTTAAAGCACCACATATTTTAGACACACTTGCCGAAAGCTATTTTGTTAACGGAAAGTTTGAAGAGGCAGTTGCTGCTGAACTACGTGCCCTTGAAATCGTTAGGAAAAACCGTTCCTATTATAAAAAACAACTGGAAAAATTCAGGAAAGCAGTTGAATAAATTACTCCGCAATTTATTAGCTCGTAGCTCATAGCTCATAGCCTGAAGGATTCAATCCTTTTGCTATGAGCTATCAGCTATTTCCTCCAAACACCAATTAGTGTCCATTCAGAAATGGTAGATTTTGGTTCAAGACAAGGCCGCAACACTTTTGCAACCGGAGTCGTAGTGCGACTACGTCGAGGATTGCAAAAGTGTGAGAACGCAGTATTGGGCAAAAAGATGCTATTTCTGAGTGGACGAGACCTTTAAAAAAGGTTTCCCGCTTACAGCGGGATTCAAGTTCAAGGAAGGCGATAATTTTAACCACAGGAATACATGGAGTATTTCGAGGATTAAAATTTGAGCCTGTATTGATGCACTCGTAAAAAAGTCCGATTTAGACGGTTTCGTAAAAAGTTCAAATTCAAGGCGTGCAAATTTTGTAATCATGAGGCGTACTTATCGTACGTTGAATGATTACGAAATGCAGCACAACG